>NZ_QXCO01000042.1:0-34754 GCF_003458115.1 Bacillus sp. ISO11
TTCTGTATATTTTTGAAATGATTGTCCTTTTCTTGCCATAAAAAAATCCCCTCCAGATAAAACAGTATTGAGTCCATCATATCAGATGGACTCTTTTTTTACTGTCTACCTATAGGGGATAATACCAATGTTCCCTCTTTTTTTATAAAGTAAAACTTTAATTAGTGGAGGAGGGCATCATCCACTAATTATTAGCTCACACCAATCGGGATAAAAGTAAGGGGAATGAGAGATGGATATATACTTATTAATCGTCACGTTACTTGCGATCACAATTGTTATTTTAGGGGTATCATGGTGGAAATGGCATGCATTTATTAGTTTAACAGTTGCGAGTTTATTTTTAGCTATTATGTCTGGACTGAACTTAACGAAAATAGTGGCTGCCTATGAAACTGGTGTTGGTAGTGTACTAGGGCATTTAGTTGGTATTTTAGCACTTGGAACAATTTTAGGAAAAATGATGTCCGATTCAGGGGCAGGCATGCAAGTTGCAGATTTCTTTATTCGATTTTTCGGCGTGAAAAAATTACCTTGGGCTATGTTATTTGCAGGGTTTGTTATAGGGATTCCCGTATTTTTTGAAGTGGGGATTGTCATTTTATTACCACTCGTTATTTCCATTCGAAAAACGACGAAGCAAAATATATTATTAATTGCGTTACCTGTCATTGCAGGATTATCTATTGTTCACGGGCTCGTACCACCACATCCAGGGGCGATGACAGCAATCGGTATTTATAACGCGAACTTAGGAAAGGTACTTTTATATTCATTAATTATCGCGTTACCAACAGCCATTATCGCAGGCCCAATATTTGCAAAGTGGGTACATAAGAGGGTTATACCTGAAAATGAACCGGAGCTTGTTCGAGTTACGACAGTATCAACTGATTTGCCAAGTCGTAAAGTTTCATTCTTTATTATTTTATTACCAGTTGTATTGATGATTTTATCAGTAGTTGCACCATATATTTCATTACCGAAAAAATTGACTGAATTTTTTGTGTTTATAGGGAGTCCAGTAATCGCCTTACTTATTTCATGTTTCGCAGCATTTTATTTACTTGGTATCAAACAAGGTATTAATAAAAAGATGATTAAAAAATTAACAGATGAAAGTTTATTGCCTGTCGGTTCTATTATTTTAATAATTGGTGCAGGCGGTGGATTTAAACAAATATTAATTGAAAGCGGCGTTGGAACGGCGATTGCGCAAATGGCAGAACATATTTCGTTATCACCAATTGTATTAGCTTTCATGGTAGCTGGATTAATTCGAATTGCAACAGGTTCAGCTACAGTAGCATTAACGACAGCAGCAGGGATTGTTTCACCAGTTATTCAGCACATGTCTGGTGTGAATTTAGAGTTGCTAGTTATTGCAACCGGTGCAGGATCATTAATGTTTTCTCACGTAAATGATGCAGGGTTCTGGCTTGTAAAAGAGTATTTAGGTTTGACGGTGAAGGAAACGTTTAAAACGTGGACGGTACTCGAGACATTGTTATCATTTATTGCATTTGGTTTTGCTCTTTTGTTGAATATGTTTCTTTAGGGAGAAAAGCCCATTTTAATTAATAAAACCCACAGGAGAAATTCAATTTCTCTGTGGGTTTTGCTATTTTTTAATCGTAGTTACTTACAAATATACAGGGCAAGGTGCTTTTTATATCTTTTTTCTATTGTCCTATTATTTAATAGAACGGACATACTGATTTTCTCCATCGTCTTTGACAAAGACTCCTAGCTCATTCAAATCTTTGCGTAAATGCTTCTTTTTTTTCGAGTTTCCTTCTCGAAGGGCATTTCGTCTTTCATACAAAATAGTATTTATGCTTTTATTAAATCGCGCATCCTCTAATTTCCATAAGCTATACTCATGTTTATAAGGATCTTGTTCCACCCAGGGGAAGCCGTGCATTAAGAAAGTATCTTTAATTTTGATTGGGGTAATGTCAGATGTTTCACGTAACCATTCTCGGTCTTCTTGATCAATGATAACCACTTGACGCTTATCTACAAAAACGGCTTTTACATTTGATCTGGTGATTTGTTTCTTTTGATCGTCCTTATTCACGTGAATGCTTTCCGAAGTAATGTTCATTTTTAAAGCTTCACTATAAATAATTAAAGAAAATAAAATTCCTGCAATAACACCAATTAGCATGAGGATAATAGGAAGCCAGAAGGGATTAATAAAATTTAAAAGTTCTATAATTTTTGAATCAGAAAAGAGAGGAATCTTTTTTATAATCTCTATTAATTTAGGTGAAAAATATCCAATAACGCCTAAAAGGATTGGACTTACTATAGCAAGTAACTTTTCTAAAAAACCTAATCCAATGACAGATGCCTTTTTCATGTGTAGTTCATCCTTTCTTATATATATTTTTTAACCAGGGCATGTTTTAAATAGTGAGTTTTTTCACCATTTTTATGAGCTCATCTGAGTAATTTTCTATGGATATAGATGAATTTGCCTTCAACATTCTTTCTTCGATTGCTCCTAAAATAAATGAAGCTAATGTGTCGGTTTGAAAAGAGTTAGAAAACACACCATTTTGTTGTCCAGTCTTCAAAATATCTAATAACATCGTTCTAAGAGCATCCTCTTCGTCGTCTTCGATTCTGTAATAAGGAATGTTCTCTTCATTTCTTGCATTAAAGACAATCTCAATTAAGGCAATATTATTTTTGTAATGAGTTTCTTGATAAGCCAAGTGTGCTTCAATAAAAGCCTCTAGTTTATTTATTTCAGATTGAGCTAATAGTACTCGATTACTAATAAATTCATGTTGTTTGGCAACTAAAAATTGTAATGTACGGTTCATAAGGTAAAGCTTATCATTAAAATGATAAGAAATAAGTCCGGTACTAATCTTAGCCTTTTTTGCCACCTTCGTTAAGCTCAAGTTGTTATATCCAACCTCTTCTAATGTATCAATACATGCAAGAATAATTTGTTCACGCCTAGCCTCTGCAATAAAAGAATCAGTCATGCTATTCAACTCCTGATTTATATAATTTGAATGTATAATCAAAAAAATGATTGATCGTTCAATTAAATATTAGTAAGAAATTATTAGTATGTTAAATGTTTTATACCTACATCTTGATAAGGCTCATTTTCTGAAACAAGCCCGTTTTTAGGTAAGCCAAGCTTCCTATTCGCCCTGAAAACATAATATAAATGGAATCCCCTCATTTAGAGCAAGGTGAACTTGTTATGAATGATACTAAAGGAGGAATAGGGTAATGAGCGAAAAGTGTGAACACAGACATGATGATTGTAACCGCAGACATGGTTGCGGAGGCGGTTTTGCGCTTCTAATCGTATTGTTTATTTTATTAATTATCATCGGTGCTAGCTGCTTCGGCGGAGGCGGCGGTTGTGGTTATGGCGGTTACGGCGGCTACGGATATGGTGGCTACGGCGGATATTGCTGCTAATTATTAAAAACTATTGAAAATGGCCTTGTGCAATATGCACAAGGCCATTTTATTCATATTTTTATATGCTGTGATAATTTATTAATGTATAGAGAGCGGATTAAGAAGAAGAAAATAATCTCGATAATCCCGAAAAAGGTGAGTACGATACATGTCTCTTTTAGTAATGAGAAAGAAAACATGCTTTGTAAAAACTTAACCGCAAATAACGTGTGAACACCAGCAACGATGTAAGGTACGAAAAATAAAATTCCTAATTGAATTGTTGCAGAGCGAAACATTTCTGATTCAGTTAAGCCAAGCTTTGTAATTGTAATATACTTTTGTCTTTCAGTTGTTAAGTCATTATACATACGGAAGTATAGAACACTAGCCGCACCGATAAAGAAAATAAAGCCGAGAAATGCCCAAATAAAAAATTGAGCAACTGCATTTCCTTTACCGTAAATAAGTTCATCCGTAGCCGTATGTATGAAGAAAGGAACTTGAGCGTTCTCTTCAGTATGCTTTTCGTAGAACTCACGTGCATCACCACTAATAACACGTAACATATTTTTTGTTGGAACGATTGCATTTTCCCAGTTTTCTACGAAATAGTTATAGATTACAGTTGTTTCAATATGAGGAATCATATTATCAAATACATAATCTTGTACGACAGCTAAATGAGGGAATGCAAATGATGGTTCGATTCCCTTATTAATAAACCCTTTAATATGAAATTCTTTTTTATTAGATCCAAGTGTAATCGTATTTTGCTTTGCAAATGGATTAGATACGAGATCGAGAAGTTCTGGTGAGTGGCGAGAAATAATATACACTTCTGTAGAATCAATTGTTATTTCCGGTCTTTTCAATTGTTTAGCAATTGCGTTATAATCACTCATCTTCATAAGCATAATATCTTCTTTGGAAGCTGTATCTTTTAATACTGTAAACTTATATTTTTTGTAAAGAAAATTATTAGTTGTAAGCTCCGTTTCAATTGTAGAAATATGCTTTTGTTCAAGGGAATTGTCACCTTCTGATGTATACGTGAAGGGAACGGGATATCGCTCTAATACTGATGCCTTCGTATTGTTATTAGCGGCGAATAATCCAATAATAATCGTAAATGCAAGTGCAGATAGCATAGAAACAATAAAGAGTACATTAATATTACTGCGTGTACGAGAAACTAAATCTGAAATCCATAACATATTTATTTGTTTCAAATAAAACTTTCTGCGCTTCTTTAAAATATAGATGAAAAGAAGGAATGTTTGTGAAAAGAATAAATATGTCCCGACTATTACGAGCGGTAAAATAGATAACATAATAAAAAAGACAGATCCATTTTGCACATTTTTTTCCGTTACGTAGCCTCGCGGATAACCAGCGATATAATAGCATAGCCCTAAACAAATTAAAGCGAATAAAGAGATGAGTATAGATGGTCTTTTTTCAGCTGGCATTTTCTTGTTCCCTTTAATGAGGTGGGCTGTCTTTCGAGTACGAATAAACATTGGTGTAAATGTAGAAACGATTAAAAATAAAATGATAAACGTTACGGTTGTAACGATAATCGCTTCTGTTGGCCAATATAAATAGAGACCTTTCGCACTTGTTAATTTCGAAGTGACTAATAAGAAAAAGTTAGAAAATACAAGTCCACCTTGAATGCCGATAAAGATAGATAATATCCCAATTATCATGTTTTCGGTAAATAACAATCTTTTTAATTGTCTCTGTGAGATACCAAGAATAGTGAGTATCCCGAATTGCTGCTTCCGAACATTTAAAAATGTTCCAATTGAATATAAGAGAAAGAAGAACGAGAACATAACGATCACAAGTTGTGCTGTACTAGCTAAGTTCATTAGAGGATCACGTTCTTGAAAGCTTTGTACACTCTGTAAGCGCGGATGATACGCGTATACAGTAAATGAAAAGAAAACCATGATAGAAAAAGCACTACTTACAAAGTAGGCGAAATATGCTTTCGAATTACGTGAGACATTTTTAAATGCGAATTGCCAAAATGTCATCCACGTCTTCCTCCTAATAACGCTAGAACATCTAATATTTCTTGATAAAATTTCTCGCGATATAATCCGCGGTGTAGTTCATTGTAAAGCTCTCCATCTTTAATGAAAATAACACGGTTACAATAACTTGCTGCAAACGGATCGTGCGTAACCATTAAAATCGTTGCATCTTCTTCTTTATTTAATTTCGTAAATAACTCCATTACGTCAATTGCCGCTTTTGAATCTAAGTTTCCTGTCGGTTCATCGGCTAGTAAGAGAGAAGGGTGATGAATAACAGCACGTGCTACTGCGGTACGCTGTGCTTGTCCCCCAGAAACTTCAAAAATACGCTTGTCCAAAATATGATCAATTCCAAGCTTTTTTGAAATGTTATCAAGCTTTTCATCCATTTCTTTTAATGGAACATTATCTAATGTTAAAGGTAGTACGATATTTTCACCGATTGTTAGTGTATCTAGTAGGTTAAAGTTTTGGAAAACAAATCCTAACTCTTGTCTTCGGAAAATAGCTAACTTCTCTCTACGAAATGTGTGCGGTTTTTTTCCGTTAATTACGACATCACCAGAAGTCGGAGAATCGATTGTAGAGATAACGTTTAAAAATGTAGATTTTCCGCTACCAGATGGTCCCATAATGGCAACGAATTCCCCTTTATCCACGTGTAAATTTATATTTTTTAAAGCAGTATGAGGGACTTTCCCCTCATATACTTTTGAGACGTTTTTTATGTGTAATACTTCTTCCATAGTAATCACCTTTCTACTTTTTAAAACTTAATGTGTTGTGATAATTTTTGCATATAAAAGGAACGAATTAAAAGGAAAAATAAAATTTCAACTGTTCCAAAAATCAACAGTACGACTGTAATTTCAGCGAAGAACGAGAGATGTAATATTTCTTGTAGCATCTTTGTCGCAAACATCGTATGGATTGATGCCATAATGTAAGGTACGAAGAAAAGAATCGCAAGCTGAATTGTCGCTGAACGTTTCATTTCAGTCTCAGTTAAGCCGATTTTCGTAATCGTTATATATTTTTCTTGTTCATTTGTTAAATCTGTATACATCCGGAAGTAAAGAACACTGCCAGCACCGATAAAGAAAATAACTCCTAGGAAAGTACCAATTAAGAAGAACGAAGCGACATTTAGTTTTGTCTTATATAGAGAATCGCTCGCTTCACTTGCATGGAAAGGTGGATGCTCTGCTTGAATTGCTGCATTATCGTTATGGATTTTTGTTATAAACGATGAACCGATATTATGTGCTTTTTCCCAATCTGTAACTTTGAAGTTATATACACTCATTTGTTTGGAAAAGGTGGATAAGGCTTCTACATTTTCATCAGATAGTATGAGTAATTGGTATATTAAGCTGTTTGGGAATGGGCTATAACTTTTATATTCTTTCACTTGTAGTTGTAAATTGTTTTGAGTAAGTGTAAGAGTATTTTTCTGTTCTTTATTATGGAGCGTTCCAATAACTTGATCATCTAAGTCTTTCATAAGAATATAAGATTCATTCTTATTGACCGTGAGCGTTTCCCAATTTAAAGCCTTAGCAAGTACATTATAGTCACTTTGTTTAATGGCATAATAGAGCTGCGTGTTATCTTCAGCTGAAGATACTTCATATATATCTGTTTTAAATTTTGTATAAGTAAAGTGCTCTTCATTAAATTTCTGCTCTAACCAGTTTAAATGTTCATCAGCTAACGTATTTTCAGTATGCGATAAATAAGTAAACGGGAAAGGATTTTGTCTAATCGCATCAAACTTTGTAAATTTCCCGAAGCCATATAAGAATGTAATCATTGTAAAAGCGAGCGTCGATAGCATCGCTACAATAAAGAGCATGTTAATGTTTGTCCGAATACGTGATGCTAGATCTGAAATCCAAAGCATATTAATTCGTTTCATATAAAACTTTCTTCGTGTTTTTAAAATACGAATAAGTAAAAAACTAATTTGTGAAAAGAAAAAGTATGTTCCAGCTGCAATAAGCGATGGGATGACAAATATACTAGAGACGGCATATAAAAGCCCAATTATGTCACCTAGCGACATAAAATACAGCGGATTTGCGGCTAACGCATATCCACATATTAAACAGGTCGCACCAAATAGAGAGATGAGCACGGATGCTTTTCTTTCTTTTTGTTGTTTTCCTTCTTTTAAAAGACGTACGGCTTTTCTCGTGCGAATGAGCATCGGTGTAAAAGATGATACGAGAATGAAGAGGCCGAGAAAGATGATGATAGTTAAAACGATAGCACTTGTAGGCGGATATAAATATAAACCAGGTACGTGTGTAATTTTGGCGGTAACTAACAAAAAGAACTGTGAAAAGACAAGTCCAAGTTGAATGCCAAAAAATATAGAAAGAGCACCAATTAACATATTTTCTATAAATATGAGTCGCTTTAATTGTTTTTGAGATATGCCAAGCACTGTTAAAATCCCGAACTGTTTTTTTCGTACTTTTAAAAACGTCCCGATTGAATACAGTAAAAAGAAAAATGAAAAGAACACAATGACAACTTCTGAAATTGTCATTAATATGTTCAGAGAAAAATTCACGTCTGTCATATGCAATTTAGGATGAAATAAATAAACTGCAAATGAGAAAAAGATTGCGATGGAGAACGCACTGCTTACAAAATAGGCGAAATAAGCTCTGGCGTTTCTTGTGACGTTTTTAAATGCAAACTGCCAAAATGTCATTCACCTAAACCTCCTAATAGGGTGAAGATGAAAAGAGTATGAGAGATACTCTTTTCATCAAGTTTGTTTTAAATATTTTGTCCACTCGTGTAATGTGATAATTTTTGCATATAAAGTGAACGAATGAATAAGAAAAATACGATTTCAACGAATCCAAAAATAATAAGAACGGCTGAAACTTCTTTGAACAGAGATAAACCAATTACATCTTGTAGCATTTTTGTTGCGAACATTGTATGAATGGATGCCATAATGTACGGAATGAAAAATAAAATACTAAGTTGAATGGTTGCAGATCGTTTCATCTCTGTATCTGTTACACCGATTTTAGAAATCGTTATATATTTCTCTTGTTCGTTCGTCAAATCCGTATACATTCTAAAGTAAAGAACGCTACCAGCTCCAATGAAGAAAATAACTCCTAAAAATGTCCCGATTAGGAAGTACGCGGCACTACCTGATGTTATTTTGTATAACGATCCTGCTGATTCAAAGGATCGAATAAGAGGCCCTTCATACTGGTATTTATTTCGATCTTTTTGTACCTTTTCTATAAAATTATCAGCAATTTCATATGTCTGTTCCCAGTTTTGAATTTTGTAATTGTATGCTGATATATGTTTTACGGTGTTAGGTAAGTTATTTACGATAACATCAGGCAACACTATCGTTTGATATGAAAAGTCAGATGGGATTGCGTTTACATGCTCATAGCCTTTAACTCTTAATTTCGTATTTGTACTAGAGAGTGTAATGTAATCTCTATTGTAGCTTTGCTCAAATTCGTTGAATATGGTGATATAAGATGTCCCTGTTAGCACATATGCTTCGTTATCATCCATAAATAGTTGTTTCATTCGTAAAGAATTCGCAAGTTTGTTATAGTCACTTTGCTTAATTGCGTATACGTCATTATAAATAGCTATATCTTTATCTTCTTTTAGTGGTGTTTCATATATATCAGCTTTTATTTTTTGATAAGGGAAATGCTCTTTTTGTAATTGTTGCTCAAGCCAATTTAAATGCTCTGTAACAAAAGGGTTCGCATCATAAGAGAAATAAGAAATTGGGAAAGGGGAAGTTCTATTCACCTCTAGCTTAATAAATTTCCCGAATCCATATAGGAACGTGATCATTGTGAAAGCAATTGTAGAGAGCATCGCTACAATAAAAAGCATATTAATATTCGTCCGAATACGGTTTGCTAAATCTGAAATCCAAAGCATATTAATCCGTTTCATATAAAATCTTCTTCTTTTCTTTAAAATATAAATCAGTAAGAAACTAATTTGAGAAAAGAAAAAATATGTTCCTATTGTAACAAGCATTGGGATAACGAAAATACTCGAAACCATATATATAACACCGATTTGCGGGCTTACTGATACGAAATATTTAGGATTTCCAGCTAACGCATAACCACCAAATAAACAAATCGCACCAAATAATGAAACAAGTATGGATGGTTTTCTTTCTTTTTGTTTTCCACCATTTGTTTTTAAAAGGTGTACCGCTTTTTTTGTACGAATAAGCATTGGTGTGAATGCAGATACAATGATAAAAAGACTAAGGAAAACAATGGTTGTTAAAATAAACGCGTTAGTAGGACCGTATAAATATATTCCTGGAACATGCGTAAGTTTGGCTGTTACTAATAAAAAAAATTGAGAAAAAACAACTCCAAACTGCATGCCGAAAAAGATAGATAAAATCCCGATTAACATATTCTCCATAAAAACAAGACGATGTAATTGTTTTCTTGATATTCCTAAAATGGTCAAAACACCAAATTGTTTTTTTCTAACTTTTAAAAAAGTACCAATGGAATATAGTAAAAAGAAGAAAGAGAAAAATACAATTACTACTTCTGAAAATATCATTAATCCTGAAATTTCAGAGGTCATGTCAAAGTTTTGTAATTTCGGATGGAATAAGTAAACAGCAAACGAAAAGAACACAGCAATGGAAAAGGAACTACTTACAAAGTAAGCAAAATAAGCTCTCGAGTTGCGCGTGACGTTTTTAAATGCAAATTGCCAAAATGTCATAGATTATACCTCCGGCTAGAAGATATAGAAGTAGTTGTATTGCAAAAAATGTATGAGAGTGTGTTCTCATACATTTTGCTTGCATATGTTACGATCATGCTTCGGTCACCTTCTCCGTATGTTCTGCTTGATTATTTGCAGCGTTGTGGAAGATGATTTTAATCGTCGTTCCTTTACCAACTTCAGAATCTAGTTTGACAGAGTGACCTAAATAATCACAAATTTTACTTACAATATAAAGCCCCATACCAGTAGATTCTCCGAATGCGCGACCGTTTTTCCCAGTGTAAAATGGTTCAAATACTCTTCGAATATCTTCTTGCGGAATACCAACACCTTCATCACGAACTTCTAAAATAATATCCTTTCCGTTTCGGTAAGCAGATAAGAAAACTTTCTTTCCGCGCTCACCAGAGTAACGAACAGCATTTGTCATTAACTGATAGATGATAAATTTTAGCCATTTCGCATCAGAAGCAACTTTTAAATCAGAATGGACTTCTAAAACAGGGAAGACACCATTACGAATGAATAGTTCTTTTAATCCGTTAATATTTTTTGTTACCGTATCTTTTAATGAAATCGTCTCAACATGGAAATCTTCATGGAAGTTATTTAACCTAGCCATGTATAAAGCCATATCAAGCCCTTGGTTTAGACGCTCTAATTCTTTTTTAAACTTTGGAATTAAATGCTCGTCTTCCATTTCTAGCACCATAAGCTGCATAACAGAAACAGGTGTCTTCATTTGATGTACCCAGTGGTTAATGAATAATTGATGTTCTTGTTGTTTTACTTCATACGATTGTAGTTCTTTTTGGAAGAGGCGGTACTGCGTACGCACGAGTTCATTGACACCGTGAGGCATCGGAGCAGTTGCTCTTTCAATAAACGCATCTTCCATTTTTTCTGGTTGCTCGCTTAATCTATGGTACATTCTACGATTGCGAACGTAACGGTAAGCGAGGAAACAAATAAATAAATATAAACTTAAAACGACGAAATAAAATTTATTGTTTTGAAATCCATCTACTGCATCATAAAGAACGAAAATGATACCGAAGTTTAAAACGTACAGTAGGAAAAATGCAAAATGATCACGTAAAAATAGCTTCATGCTTATTCACTCCAAGTTGCGTTAAAGCGATATCCAAGTCCACGTACTGTTTCAATAGAGTTCTCAATACCAAGCTCATTAAACTTTTTACGAAGACGCGTAATGTTTACGTTTAATGTATTTTCTTCAACGAAGCTTTCGTCATCCCAAAGCGCAGCTAATAAATCTTCACGGCTTGCTGTACGAGGGAATTTAGATAATAACATTTCAGCTAAAATAGCTTCTTTTTTCGTTAAAAGAACTTGTTCAGATCCGAAGTGAATTTCAGGACGTTCTGGGAATAGTTTTAAACCTTCTACTTCAACGATACGTTCAGAAATATTTGGTGCATAATCACCGTAAATACGGCGTAATTGTCCTTTAATTTTTGCCATTACAACGTCGTAGTGGAATGGTTTTGTAATGTAATCATCCGCACCGCTTTCAATTGCCATAATTTGTTCCATCTCACCAGCACGCGCTGAAATGAAAATAATTGGACAAGTAGATTCATGACGAATTTGACGGCACCAGTAGAAACCATCGAATTTCGGTAAGTTTACATCAAGTAAAACAAGATGTGGTTTCACAGCGTTAAACGATTCCATAATATCATCGAAATTCTCTGCAACAACAGCTTCATAACCGTACTTCTGAATGTGAGATTGCAGTAATGATGAAATATTTGGATCGTCTTCAACGATTAAAATTTTATACATATGTATATTCCTCCTCAGAAAAACAATTGTAGCTATAGTGTATCATGTGTTTCAAGTCTTTTCATTATGTTGAAAGATAAGCTAGTAAACAGTATAGGTTAAAAGTGAGAAAAGTAAAAAGGGCCTCGTATATAATTGACAATCAACTAAAATCATTTTAACATTTAGATAAGTATCTAAATGTCTAATTATCGAAAGGAAGAAAGACATTGAATCAAGCATTCAAAGCATTAGCAGATCCAACAAGGCGAAAAATTTTAGACTTATTAAAAGAAGGTGATCTAACCGCTGGTGAGATCGCTGAACATTTCAATATGACAAAACCAAGTATTTCACACCACTTAAACGCACTTAAAAATGCTGAACTTATTCAAGATGAAAAGAAAGGGCAATTCGTTGTGTACTCTTTAAACACAACGGTCTTTCAAGATTTGTTGACTTGGGTGTTTACATTTACGAATAAGGGGGAAGAGGGGAAATGAGAAAGCATATATTTCCGTTACTATTAATAGCTTTAACGATTATTGCATGGTGCATCGCGTGGCCGCATTTACCGGGAGAGGTTCCGAGTCATTGGAATGTGTCTGGTGAGGTAGATGGGCGTATGTCAAAAATGGGCATGATGATTTTGGATGTTGCAGTTATGGTTTTTATATATGCTTTATTGACTTTATTGCCTAAGATAGATCCTAAGCATGAGAATTATGAGAAATTTTCTAAAGGGTATAATGTAATAAATTATAGCGTATTATTCCTATTATTTTTAGTAAGTATCATTGGAATTGGAGCTGGATTAGGTTATGACATTCCAATGAATAGTACACCATATATTCTTGTTGGTCTTTTATTTATAATCATCGGAAACTATTTACCACAATGTAAACCAAATTACTTTGTAGGTATAAAAACACCGTGGACATTAAGTAACGAGGAAGTATGGAGAAAGACACACCGTTTTAGCGGAAAGGTGTTTGTTATATTAGGAATTATTATGATTCTAAGTGTTTTTGTACCAGTAACGTGGAAATCTTTCGTAATGGTTGGAATTATTATTGGTGCAGTAGGATTAACAATGGGATATTCATATATTGCTTATAAAAAAGAAATAGGGGCCTAATAAAAAATTATGGGGGAGAGAGGATGAAAAGACACGTATTACCATGGAGTTTAATTATTGGCATTGTAATTGGATGGTATATTGTATGGCCATATTTACCAGAACAAATTCCACGCCATTATAATGCAGCAGGAGTAGTAGATGGATATTTTTCTAAAGTAGAAGCAAGTTCTGTTTCAATAGGAAGCATGATGTTGCTGTATTTGATATGGCTAGCTCTTGGGTATATTGACGTAACGAAAGATAAGTATAAACAGCATGCTAAAGTCCTTTCCGCAATCCGTTATGCTATTCTTTTGATAGGATTCGGCTGTAACTTATTTGCGCTATTAGCAGCGTCTAATTATATTGCATCGGGCTCAATTGCATTTAATTTTGGACTTGGAACATTGTTTCTTGTACTAGGTAATTACATGCAACAAACGAAGCCAAACGGGTTAGTAGGCATTCGAATGGACTGGACATTAGAAAATCCTGTAGTTTGGAGGAAAACACATAGATTTGCTTCGAGGGTATTTGTAATAGGTTCACTTTGTATATATGCCGGGGCTTTGCTTCCAGATCCATTTAATATTTTTATAGGGATTGGAATCATATTAATATGCATTATCGTATCAACAATAAAGTCATATAGTATTTATAAAGAAGAGTTGAAAATGTAAATAAAGCTGCTTTTCCTTTTAGGGAAGAGCAGCTTTGTTTTTAGGTTATTCGAATTACTATATTTAATAAGTTATATTCAAATTTTTAATTAACCAAGGCTTTATCAATGACAGAACTGTTATAGGTTGCATTGCTTTAGTGTGATCCATATCATTTCCTCTTAAGATTTCTATATCCCATCCAAGATGTTCTAACTTTTGTTTGTTTTTTTGAAGTATACCAATAATATCAACTACTACATTGCCAAAATTTTCACCGTAAACAATAGTGTCTTTTTCCCCAGAAAACGCTAATCTCGGAATGATTAGTTTATGTTGGATGTTTTGATCATCAAACTCCATCAAATTCTCGTACATTGTAACAAACTGTTTAGTTTGACTCATGTCGATCTTTATCTGTATGTTATCCCAATCAATTTTTTCAGGATTAATATGTGCTTGATCAATAACAGGAGAATTGTGATTATTCACAGCTTGCTCATATGTTTTATTTGTTACTACCATCATTTCTTTATATGGACCATCTATTGGTGGAAACCCGCCCATGATTATACTGTCTAATCTATCCGTTCGAATGGCTAATTGTAACCCAGCTAAAGCTAACCAAGAGTAACCATAATAACTAAACTTATTAATATTCATTTCGTCAGCAATTGTTAATAGGTCTTTTACTATATTTTCAGGTGTGAGATTCTCTGGATTTGGATGTTGCAAACGATGGCCTTCGTAGTCAAAATATAAAATCTGAAACTTATCTATGAGTCCATCAATAAAATGTTTTCCAAATTCAGGATCTACTCCCCACAACTTCAAAGTTTCAGCATCTTGCCCATATACAGATTCTTTAGCAACTGGGAGCATGATTGTTCTAAATTTTGGATTTCCAACCAAACCAACCTTTAATACTGATTCGTCCGTAAGTTTTATGATTTTCTCCATTTCTATCACTCCTAAATTGTTTATACTAAAATCATATAACATTCATGCAATCTTCCGGATTTATGACTTTTTTCTCGTATATATAAGGATTTTATTTGAAATATGTTAATGTAGCACTTTAAGGTTTTACTTTAAAAAGGAGTTAATAAATGGAGACATATAGCCCTAAACAAATTGCAAATGTCTTAAATGTTAGTACAACAACTTTGAGAAGATATGAAGAACAAAATCTCATTCCTGTTGTGCCAAGAACGGAAAGTAATCACCGGTTTTATACATCGATACACTTTCAAGCATTTATTACCATTAGAGCATTATTAAAAGGATATGATATACCTATTGTTTATAAAGTTATGAGGATGATTAAAAACGTAAAGTTTGAAGAAGCACTTTGGTTAATTAATGAACAGCAATTCAATGTTCAGGTGGAGAAAAAACGAGTAGAAGAAATACTAAACATGATTCAAAATGCTGATTTTACTAAATATAAAAATGTAGAGTTAAATGAACGCATGAGCATTGGAGAGGCTGCAAACATAGCAGGCGTAAATACTTCGGCTATCCGTCATTGGGAACATGAAGGGTTAGTCCACTCAGAAAGAAATAAAGAAAACGGTTATAGAATGTTTCCAATATCTGAACTGCGTAAAATACTGGTTATAAGCAGTTTGAGAAAAACCGTGTATTATATAGAAAATATGAAAAGCTTGCTAGATGATTTAGAAACATTACACTATGGAAAAATTGAACGTTCCTTTCAGTTGGCTTTAGAAAACTTGAACAATCAACTATTACTCCAATTTAAAGGAATCGAAGAACTGATGAAATATATACACTTTTACGAGTAAGCAAATATGTAAAAAGAGCTAGGCACAATGCTTAGCTCTTTTCCTTTTGTTATCACTTCTTCAAAACCGGTATCCAAATTTCACTTTTAAAGTTTGGAGAAGATATATCTTTCTGTTTATTCCACAATATCTCCGGTCCTTCCGCTAGTTCATAGTTCGAAGAAGGGAACCATTCAGAGTAAATACGTCCCCATACATTTTGTAATGCATCAGGAAATGGACCGACAGCTTCGAATATAGCCCATGTTGAAGCAGTAACTTCAAGCTGTTTAAACTGCTCTGGACAATCCTTTGTTGTGGCTACTCCAATGTAGTGATCGAGTTCGCCTTTTTCCTCCATTCTTCCTTCAGAAAAGTTAGTAGAAGCACTAATGATTCCAGTAGGTTCAATGTTTGAAAGGGACTTTAATGTTTGAATAGAATCTGGGTTTAAACTTTTCCACATAGAAGCAATTTCTTCATTTACACCGTTAAAAACGATTGGTACTCGTTTTGTAATACCTATAATTCGAAATGGCTCTTTTTCTTCAATTCGATAGTTCATTTCATTTCCTCCTTGAATGGATAATTGGAAGGTCATTGGTGAATAAGCCTTCAAAGAATGGCTACTATTTCGGGCCTCTGAAGGTGTTATACCGTGCAAGTTTTGAAATGCACGGGCGAATGAATCTGGTGAGTTGTAGCCATATTTTATAGCGACATCAATGACTTTTGCATCGCTATTTTTTAGTTCAAAGGCAGCGAGAGTAAGACGTCTACAGCGAATATAATCAGATAGTGATATACCTGCTAAAAACGAAAACATTCTTTTAAAGTGATACTCAGAACAGAGAGCTAGCCTCGCAACTTCTTTAAAATCAATTTCATTCGTAAGGTTATCTTCAATATAGCGCATTGCAGTATTCATATTTTTAAGTGAATCCATATTATGACCTCCTCTGTACATAGAATAGCAGGAACGAAATAGCTCCATCCGACATTTCGTGCACAACTTTGTAGGGGACATTTTTAACCTTACAAAATTGTAATGTTCCTGTAAGGAGAATGAATGGATGGTATGATATCCCAATGTTATAGTAACAAAGTACTTTTGTTCAGTAGGTTAAATTTTTATATCTTTACTTATGCGTCTTACATAACTGTCATGTTTGTGTAAGAAACATCGATAGTGGCAAGAGTAGAGAGTGTATATAGTTGAAAATAGAGAATAGAAGAAATGAGGGATGTCGAGATGAAAACAGTGTTAGAAGCAAAAAATATTGAAAAAGTGTACGACACGGGTGGGAATAAATTTGCAGCGTTAAAAGGTATTAACTTACAAGTAAAAGAAGGTGAGTTCGTTGGAATTATGGGACCTTCTGGTTCTGGTAAGACGACTTTACTAAATGTTCTTTCTACAATTGATAATGCGACGAACGGTGAAATTTTAATTGATGGAAAAGATATTGTAAAGATGAATGATGATAAGTTAGCGTTATTCCGCCGTGATCATTTAGGTTTCATTTTCCAAGATTATAACTTATTAGATACGTTAACGGTGAAAGAGAATATCGCTTTACCACTTGCGTTATCAAAGGTGAAAGCGAGTGAGATTGATCGCCGCGTTCTTGAAATCTCAAAGAAATTCGGTATTGATCATATTTTAAGTCAGTTCCCATATCAAGTATCTGGTGGACAGAAGCAGCGCTGTGCAGCATCGCGTGCAATTGTTACGAATCCAAGTATGATTTTCGGAGACGAGCCAACTGGAGCACTTGATTCTAAATCTGCAACAGATTTACTTGAAAGTATGAAGTCGTTAAATGAATATGATAACTCAACAATTTTAATGGTAACGCACGATGCATTTGCAGCAAGTTATTGTAAACGAGTTATTTTCATTAAAGATGGCGAACTATATAAAGAATTACACCGCGGTGAATCGACGCGTAAACAGTTCTTCCAAAAAATTGTTGACGTAATGTCTTCTATTTCTGGAGGTATGGCTGATGACCTTATCTAGCATTGCCCTCCGCAACATACAGCGGAACTTTAAAGACTACTTTGTATATTTTGCATCTATGATTTTTAGTATCGTTATTTATTTTACATTTAAAGCACTGCAATATAATTCACAAATGGAAAAAGCAGCAGAAGCTTCAAAAAAAATTAGCGGAGCGTTCCAAGTTTCAAGTGTGATGCTTATCATCTTCGTAGCAGTGTTTATTATATATTCGAACGGATTCTTTACACGTAAACGTAAAAAAGAAGTTGGACTCTATTCCTTATTAGGTATTCGTAAAAGACAAATTGGTAAAATGCTCTTTTATGAAAATATGTTAATGGGATTAATGTCATTAGTAATTGGGATTGCGATCGGTAGTGTCCTTTCAAAATTATTCCTTGAGTTATTAGTAAATATGATGGGATTAAATTTAAACGTTCATTTTGAAGTACCGATGGCTGCCATTATTGATACAGCAATTATTTTCTTTGTGATTATTTTATATACATCACTTCAAGGATATCGTTTAATTTATCGCTTTAAGTTAATTGAACTTTTCCGTGCAGAACGTGAAGGAGAAGCAATGCCAAAAGGATCTGTCATTATGGCATTAATTTCAGTTTTCTTAATCGGTTCAGGTTATTTTTTAGCATTAATGTACATGAAAGCAGTTATGTATGCAGACTTTATGGTCGTTGCATTATATATTTTATTAGCGACAGTAGCAGGGACTTATTTACTGTTCATGTTCTTCACAGTATTTGTATTGAAACGTGCAAGAAATAATAAGTCAGCATTTTATAATGGTATGAATATGGTAACGACATCACAGTTACTATATCGTATTAAAGGAAATGCGAAATCACTGGCGACAATCGCTATTTTAAGTGCGGTAACATTAACAGCGGTTGGTACGTCAGTTACGATGTATTACAACACATTTACGCAATCAAAAGTTGCTGCGCCGTATAGTTATTCCTATGAGAAAAAAGATGCAGCATTAGATAAAAAAGTAAATGAAATACTTGCTGGAGAGAAGAATAATCACCCAGTCACATATGAATCAGAAGTTGAAATGATTCCTGTGAAGGGAACATTTAAAGGTGAAAGAGCTGATCAAGTTCTGAACACACACTATAATGTTACGAATCAGTACCAGCTTATTTCTCAATCAAGCTTTAATACACTTGTGAAACATTTAGATGTAGAACCTGTAAATTTAAGTGCGAATGAAGCTTTCGTATATGATAGCTTATATATTGAGAAACTTGATTTTGGTCCTCTTTATACAGGAAATACAGCTGTATTCCCTGTTGGAAACGAGTCAAAAGAATTAAAAATTAAAGGTGTAAATAATAGAAGCCTTACAAATTTAAATGAACTATTTGTAATCGTTCCTGATAAAACATATGAGCAAGTGAAACAAGTAAACGAAACGCGTACTGTAAAAAATATTGATGTAAAAGGTGAGCGAAATAGTAAAGAGTTAACAGCAAAATTAGCAAGCATTATGCCGGCTGGAGAATCAGAAGTTTTAAAACCATTTAACGATTTCTATACAGGATTCCAAATGGGGCTTGAAACAACAGGCTTAATGATGTTTATTGGGTTATTCTTAGGATTAGTATTCCTATTAGCAACAGGCTCAATCATTTACTTTAAACAATTAACAGAAGCAAGTGCTGACCGTGATCGCTACGTTGTTCTTCATAAAATTGGTGTAACGAAGCAAGAGATGAAGAGAGCTATCGCAAAACAAGTGAGCTTTATCTTTGCTATTCCGTTAGTAATTGGTATTTTACACAGCCTATTTGCACTAAAAGGTTTATCAAATATATTACCATTTGAAATTATGATTCCGCTTCTAATTAGTATCGGAGTATACGGCGCGATTTATATTGGATATTACTTCTTAACGGTTCGTTCTTATTATAAGATCGTGAGTGCGAAGTAATAAGGGACAGCTATCGCTAGAGGCGATAGCTGTTTTTTTATTCTTCATAAAATCTTAAGAAATCTCCTCAATTTTTGTTAAGAAATAATAGTTATACTTAGAAACAAGTTAAAAACTATTGAACGAATGAGGAGAGGTTTATATGCAACTCATAACATTCTTACATGAATTTATTAAACATCCGAAACATACTGGTGCAATTGCGCCAAGTTCAAAAATATTAGCAAAGAAAATGGTAGATGTAATTGATTTTAATAAAGCGAAATGCATTGTAGAGTTAGGTCCTGGTACAGGAGTCTTTACGAAAGAAATTATGAAGAGAAAGAAGAAGGAAACAATATTTCTTCTTATTGAAATTAATGAAGTGTTTTGCAAGGAACTAAAGAGAAAATTTAAAGATGAGCAGAACGTCATTGTTGTACACGGTTCAGCCGAAAATATAAAAAAGTATATAGAAGATCTCAATATAGAATGCGTGGATTACGTTTTATCGGGATTACCTTTTACCTCTTTACCAGAAGAAGTTTCAAAGCGTATTTTAAACAATGTAATGGAAGGGATACATGAGAATGGTGAATTTATTACATTTCAATATTCACTTGTGAAAAAAGGATTTATACAGCACTTCTTTCCTGAAATTACGCTAGAGAAAGTGTGGCTCAATTTCCCACCAGCGTATGTCTTTAGCTGTAAAAAAGAGCTAAGGAGAGCATATGCATAATGGAATTACATGAATTATTATCTTATATTGAACAATACGGTTATTGGGCATTATTTTTCTGTTTATGGTTAGGTATTATTGGTATGCCAATTCCAGACGAAATGATCGTAATGAGTGGTGGCTTTGTATCTTCACTAGGGATATTAAGTGTCATTCCTGCATTTTTATTAACATATTTAGGTGTTGTATCTGGGCTTTCTTTAGGTTATATATTAGGGAAAATATTTGGTACGAAAGTACTTGATAAGCTAATGAAAAAGAAAAAGGCGAAATATCTTTTGAAATCTCAACAAATGGTAGAGAAGTATGGTCATTATGCGTTAGTCACAAGTTACTTCATACCAGTTGTAAGACATATCGTACCGTATTTAGTTGGAATGAATAACATGTCATTTAAGACGTATGCTTTGTATTCTTATATGACAGGATTTGTTTGGACACTCGTTTACTTTGTGCTCGGTGCTTTATTTGGACAACATATTGAAAGTATTGTAGCGATCGCGATAGAATATGGTGTGTATTTTGGCGTGATTGTTTTTATAGTTACAGGTATTCTTTATTTATATAGAAAAAAAAGAATCACACTGATGAGTAAATAGAAGTAAAGAAAGTTTCTTCCAGTATGAAGGACAAGATAGGATTATAAGTATAAAATTATCTTTATTTAATGGTAAAATATAGGTAAGTAGTTAAGGGAGGAAGAGCGTTGTGCTACTCATTTTTAGCCTTATCTTAATTGGAATTATGTGCAGTATGAAAATAGTATCCTTACACATGATAGAACGACAAAAGGTAGAGGAACGATATGTATATTGTCCAAAATGTGATACGAAAATTAGAAGAGGAAATTCAGCTCCTTTTTGTTCGAAATGTAATTTAATATTTTAAAAATAAAAAGTCCGAAATCACTTTATATAGTTTCGGACTTTTTATTCTTAAGTAAACATTAATCCACCTAGTTCTCTTTCGTTTGTTTATTAGCTAAAATGGATTATGAATAACAATAGTATGTAAACGAAAATAAATATAAATGTACACATGGAGTGTTATATTTGGAGATTTTAATCATAGTAGGATGCCTAAACTGTATGGATGTTAACCTTTTTAGAGAAAGATATCCCAGCTAATTTAGTTTGGAAGATTGAAAGAATAGATTGAAAATAGATGAGAAGTGGAGTGCATATGATGGAGACACAAATCGTTATTGGAGTACCTGGTTTATGGAAAGATAGAACAGAATTAATACAAGAAGTTGTGAGTAAAAGTAACTATATATTAGCGGGAAATGTTATGCACCATAAGGAGAAAGAGATTGGCTTTGAAATTGATATATATGAACAAGACCCTTCTTTGAGAGAGGCTTTCTTCTATGCAGGTGGTGAGCGTTTTGATGAAGAATTGCTTCAGGAGTTGGAGAAGCATACTTATACAGTGTATGTTATTGCAAAAGTTGACGATACAGAGAGATTACAAGAAGTAATTGATGTAGGAATGGAACTTTTAAATGCAGGTGGACTTGCTTTAAAAGTTGAAACAGCAGGTATGGCTTATTCGAAAGAAGAATGGCAAGAGCTTGCAGAGGATAAGGAAATATTCCCGATGTATTCGCACCTTGTAACTTTAGTTGGAGATGAAGAGGACGGCTACTATTCATGTGGAATGCAAGCATTTAATCTACCAGACGTTGTTTTAGACGGATGGATAGATCCGGAAGTAGCTGTAGATTTATTAAATGATTTTAACCTACATAATATATTGGAAAAACCTAATTTGAAAGATGGAGATACAATTAGTTTCACAGAAGATGCTCCAGTGTATCTTTTATCTCATTATATAGATAATCGTTATGAACAAGAGAATCCATTTTATAATCCGTGTGGGGTATGGAAGTTAGAGAGTGCTTCGGCAAAGAAATCTATCTTTCAAAAATTGGGGAGTGTGCTAAAAGGATGGAAAAATACATAAAAGAACAGAGGAGTATATGTGATAAATATAAAGCGGAGTATGTAGAATCTCCGAATGACTTGAAATTAGGAGTAGCGCAAAATGTGAAAGATGGTATCGCTCCGATTAATGGGTTACGAATGCCTATAGAAAACGGAACGACAGGTTGGTACATTTGGGCTGGTGAAGAAATGGGGACAGAAGAAGATTTCTTTCTTCCTTTACACGTTCAACATATTGATGAATGGGCACCTGAAATAAAGAAGTATTTAGGGTTACCACCTGGTTGGAGATTTTTAATTGCTGGAGATTACGAGGACGTGTGGTATGATCCGAATTTGTTTGATGAAGATTTAGAAGAGGATGCAGATGAATGGGAAGAAAATATGCTACAAGAGTATGGATGGTACATGCATAGCATATTAGCAGAAGATATTGATGGCATCCATGCTAATTATCATACGCATGGTCTAAGAGATAACTTTAATCATCAAGATTTACAAATAGCATTAAATATGGATCCTGAAGTCGCGCATAGTGTTTTTTGTACCATAATAGAAGAAATAAAGAGAGGAAAAAAGTTTGAACAAGGGATTGAGTATACGAATATTATTGAAGGATATCCCATTATTATGAAGTCTTTCGTAGAGATGGATCGAGAAGTTTTGAGGGTTTTATTACCTGATGAAAGAGGGATTCTTCCTACGAGGCCAGAGTGTGATGAATGTTATAAGACTCAATTGGATGATATTGAGGAGAGTTGATAAAAAAGAGCTTGAAACTATTCAAGCTCTTTTTTTATCACTATTTATGTCCTAAAATATGCTCAATCTCATGCAAACTTAATTTACTTGCCTTAGCAATCGTTTCAAGTGGTATACCAAGATCATACATATTTTTAATCATTTGAATTTTTCCCTGCTGAACTCCTTCTTTTCGACCTTGTTCAATGCCCTGTTCAATGCCCTGTTCAATGCCTTTTTCAATGCCTTTTTTAATTCCTTGTTTCATCCCTTGTTCCATTCCTCTTTTTATTCCTTCTGTCTCTGCATGGGCGAATTTTGCTGCTTCATCCATTAAAACTTTCTCCCTTGCGTCATAGGCTTGTCGGAAAGATGAATCTTGACTCATACGTTCCCATTTATTTATCGCTTTTTGTAAAATAGGGTCTTGGTTCATAGCAATATCCTCCAATAGTTTAGTTAAGTGCTCATCCTCATTTGCTGAAAGCAATAAAAGCCAACGAACAAATGGATCTTTCCACGGATTTACTTTTTCTTCATGCCATTGTTCAGTTAACTTTGGAATTTCTATAATGTGGATTTCAATGTCGTCACTCAGGAGTTTTTGTTGTTGTGTATTCCATAATATGCTTGTTGTATGGAAGGCTGGGTGTTCCGAAAACATTACGAAGTTTAGTAAGTTTATGGTGATGGTTTTGTGAAGTGCACTGTAGGGCATCCCTTTTTGTAGTTGAGATGTGTATAGTCTTCCCCAATAATATAAACTGCGTTTAACCATATCGTGATTATTATTGAGTTGTATTTCTACATTGACTTTTGTTCCTGTGTCTAATGTTGCTGAAATGTCTAAAATAGATAACTTATCCTCTTCATATTCCCTGTGTAAATGTGGATCTTCTAGTTGTAGAGAAGCAATGGGCGACTCTAAAGACTCTTGTAACATAGCATTTAAAAATGCAATTAGAATATCTTCGCTACCATTCGTACCAAACAATTGTTTAAATGCAAAATCAATGCGTAAATTAACTAACTGTTGGTTGAACAAAGTTTGTCCTCTCCCTTATATGAAGGTGCTTCTTTCCTTCATTGTAAATAAAAAGAACTAGAGTATGCAAACAAGCCATTCTTCTATTTTATTAGAGGATGTTTAGAGATTCCTATAATTGACTACCACGAAAATTTCATATGGACTGTGTGGGTATCACTTAGTAAAGAAAGTTATGATGAAGTATTAGAAAAGTGGGATGAGAGAGGCCGAGAAAATAGTGATCCTTATTTTGGTTGGTTATCTGTAGAAATACCAGTTTATCCAGAAACATTAAATTTAAAAACAAATGTACATATAAGAGAAGTTGGAATGGCACCGTATGTTGAATTAGAGCCAACCGAGCATCCTTTAGCGATCGAACAAAGAAATGGAATTACTTTAGAGAGAGTTAAAGAAATAGAGGAAATGATCCAACAATATAACTAGATTAGAAGAGAAAAAACGAGTGCTAGCACTCGTTTTTTTATTACACAACCGCAGGATTATAAATCATCGTAAAGTGTCCTGGTAATAATTCAATGTGACAAGGTGTATGAAGCGAGCTTTCTCCATCTGTATCTATTTCTTTTTCTTCTTTCGTTTCAATATGAATGGATTTCGCTTTTACGTGGAAGATGTCATTTTCATTTGAGTCTTCAAATAGTTTCTTTCCGATGTAATCTTTAAATGCTTGAATACCTGTTGATTTGACTACGAAAATATCAAGTGTTCCGTCATCACATTTTACGTTCGGAATAAAGGATGGAATACCACCAAGATATTCACCATTTCCAACCATGACAAGGACAGCTTCGTCTTCATATACTTGTCCGTCATAAGTAATTTTTACTGGGAATGTTTCAGCATTTTTTACAGTTCGAATTGTGCTTAAATAGTAACCAATTTTACCAAGCTTTGCTTTTTCTTCTGCATCGATATTGTTTGATACTTCAGATACGAGTCCAATGCCCCAGAAGTTTAAGAAATGTTGTTCATTTGCTTTTGCAACGTCAACTGGTTTTATATGTTCTTTTGTAATAAGTTTTGCCGCTTCTGCAATGTTTTGCGGAACACCAAGTGTGCGAGAGAAGTCGTTGCAAGTTCCACCTGGAATGATTGCAAGTGTAGGTCTAGTTTCGAGAGGTGCTAAGCCATTTGTGCATTCAAATACTGTTCCATCACCACCAAAGACGATAATTAAATCTACTTTACTAGCAAACTCTTGGCAATATTTTGTTGCATCACCTTGTTTTTTCGTATGAAGGATATGTAGATCAGGAAAAGCTGCGGCAAGAGGTGGTACGATTTTCGTTAAATTTGTATGTAAGTCACCTTGACCAGCTTTCGGATTTACGATGAGGAGTACTTTTTCAAATTTTGTCTTTGTCATATTTCATCTCTCCCTGTAGTTTGTAATGGAAAGAAAGGAGCTGTTCCCATGTATTTTAGAACAGCTTCTCCCTATTAATTGGGTGCTAAGATTGTCAGTTATTGTCGGTAAGTCGATATATTTAAAAAATCGCCGATATACATTTTATGTACTATCGATTTTTTAAGTTATACGATTATTCCGTTACAACTGAAGCAATGAATGGTAAGTTACGATATTTTTCCGCACAGTCGATACCGTATCCAACGATGAATTCGTCTGGAATTTGGAAGCCAACATATTCAGCTGTTAAGTCTACTTTACGACGTTCTGGTTTATCAAGTAATGTACAGAACTTGAGTGCTTTTGGTTTATGCATAAAGAAGTGATCTTTTAGGAAATGAAGTGTTAAACCAGAATCGATAATATCTTCTACAACAATTACGTTTTTCCCAGTAATGTTTACGTCGATATCTTTTAGTAGTTTCACTTTTCCTGTTGTTTCTGTTTGATTTCCGTAGCTAGATGCAGAAATAAAGTCAATTGTTACATCATTTTTGATGTGACGAATTAAATCAGCAGCAAATACGAATGAACCTTTTAATACTGCGATAACTACGATTTCTTCTCCTTCAAAGTCACGTTCGATTTGAAGTGCTAATTCTTTAACTTTTGCTTGTAATTGTTCTTCAGAAATTAAAGTGTCTTTTATTTCAATATTCATTGTAATCCTCCTACAGTGTAAAACTTACGAACATTTCGACTGTAAAGGATAGAATAGAAAAAGTCAAAGGAGATAGTAATTTTTTACAAAGATAACGACAAAATCATCTGATGATATGATATACTAAGTATATCAAGAAAACGCTTCCATAAAGGGTGAATATGATGAAGAAGAAACAGTACACAAGTGTAACATTTATAAAAGCATTACTTTTAACAATTGTTCTTGGCCTGTTGGCTTACGTAATTGATGTACCTGCGATTCGTATTTCATTAATTGGAATGACTTTAGTGTTAGGAGCAATTTCGCACGGTATGATGTCGCAGCTAAAAGAAGCTGGACTTGATGATATGAGAGATCATATAGATAAAAAGTAAGAAACCTTCATTATATAGAGTGAAGGTTTTTTTGTTTCTTACAAAAATGTAAGGTAGTTGTAAGGCAAATCGATAGTTGCATAAGAGCATTTTGGATAAACTATGGGTGTAAGGTAAAAGGCAAGCATATTTTAGGTAAATTAAGTTTTAGGCACTCTATATGTGAAAAAGGAGTAGGAGGGCATGGAGAAACGTTGGACGACCTTTTCTTTTTTAGCGACTAGTAACACCGTAATGCTAGATGGAAAAATGGATTTTTTGCACTTGTTTGATCGTGAAGATGATCATTCTTCTTCTAAATTTACAATGAAATGGAATAAATGGAGCGAGAGTTGTAGGTTTGAAGAAGAGGCCCCTAACGAAGAGCAAAAGATTATTTTAACAAACCCTATTAAAGCGTGGGTTGTTCAACGTCGTAAGTGTAACGTCAAAAATCACTTCAAGAAAACTGAGCCGAGACAATTAGTTATCGCTCCGGCCCGTTCTACTTCTAAATCACGCGAAAGTAACATGTAAATAATTGAGACACACACCCGAAAAAAACATCGTACATATTGCGATGTTTTTTTCTTTTTCTACAATGAAATCTTTAAATGAAATATATTTCATCTGCATCTTATATTTATATCTCTTGCTTATTCTAGTAATACATCCGATGCGAGTAGATGTGAATAAAATATAAGGAGAGAGTGAAAATGAAAAAGAAACTATTACCAATTTGTGCAATGGCACTTTTAACAGTAGGATATTCTTCAGTAGCGAGTGCGGATACTGGAACAGTAACAAAGGAAGAAGAAGCGCAGGTACAACAGGATAAAGCTAAAAAAGAAGAAGCAATTAAGGAACAGCAAAAAAGTGAAATAGAGAAAAAGCAAGCGGCACAAGTACAAGAAAAAAATGATATGGCTAAAAAAGAGGAAACAATAAAAGCTGAGAAAAAAAGTGAAGAAGAGAAAAAGAGAATAGCGCAAGAACAGTTAAAAAACGATATGGCCAAAAAAGAAGCAGCGATAAAAGCCGAGCAAAAGAATGAAGTAGCTAAAAAAGAAGAAGCAAAGCCAGTTGTACAAGGTGAAAAATTACCAAATACAGCATCAAATAATGTAGCAATGATGGGATTAAGTGCATGTCTTGTAGCGGTAGGTACATTATTTGGTTTGAATCGTCGCAATAAGATTAAAGCGTAAATAAAATATTTTCCTATAAAGAATGGGATAATTTCATATATTAAAAATGGTAGGTTACTCCTACCATTTTTGGCATGGAGGAATGAAGAATGAAGTTACTCAATTATATCGGTATCATATTGATGGCTATAGGGCTATTCATGGGATCCTATTATGCTGTGGAATGGTATAAAGGAAGAAGCTCTGCCGGGCAATTAACGGCAGAAGAAATAAAGAGCCTTAAAAATATACAAGGTACTCAACTTTCTCATGAAACACCTGTAACTTCTCAAGTGCCTTCTTCTCAAACAGAACATAAAGAAGGAGAAAAGGTAGCGATGTTAAACATACCGAAAATAAAGAAGAAGTTTTCTATATATTGGGGAGCAGATGATATGACTTTGAAAAAAGGAGTGGGTATGTTCGTTAGTGATTTAACGACAACTCCATCTGGAGGGGGACATACTGTACTGAGTGGACATCGAGATACTGTATTTACAGATTTAGAAGAGTTGAAAGAAAAGGATACCCTTGTTTTAGAGTATGATAATAAAACGTACACATATGAAATTCAAAAGACATGGATTACTCATGCGGATGATCGTACTGTTATTATAAAAAAAGAAGAACCGATATTAACACTGACAACTTGTTACCCATTTGATTATATAGGGGATGCACCAGATAGATATATTATCGAGGCGAAGTTAACTGGCAGTTATTCAAAGTGAAATTATAGTTTCTGAAAGCGAGAGGGGGATATATAAGTTATGTCAAAAAACATTTTAATTGTTGAAGATGAAGACATATTACGTGAAATATTAAAAGATTATTTTTTAAGTGAACAATATGTAGTGTTTGAAGCGAGGGACGGGAAAGAGGCTTTAGTTGTATTTGAAGAAGAAGAGGTTGATTTAGTTATTTTAGATATCATGTTGCCAGAACTCGATGGATGGTCTGTTTGCCGAAGGATTAGGAAGACGTCCGAGGTGCCTATTATTATGCTGACGGCGCGTGTAGATGAAGACGATACGTTACTTGGTTTTGAACTTGGAGCAGATGACTATGTGACGAAGCCGTATAGTCCTCCAATTTTATTAGCAAGAGCGAAACGATTATTAGAAAGTAGAAAAGCATCGAAGAAACCTTTAGAGAACGAAGATGATACGTTATCGATTCATGGCATCCATGTCCATTTTCCGTCGCGTACTGTTACTGTTGATGAGGCAGATGTTAGTTTAACGCATACGGAGTTTGAAATATTGGTGTATTTCATGAAAAATCAAGGAATCGTTTTAACGCGAGAGCAACTCATTTCAAGAATTTGGGGATATGAATTTGCTGGCGATGATCGAACGGTGAATAGCCATATTCGTAATTTAAGAAATAAATTAGGAGAGAAAGCAAAGTATATTACAACTGTAGTACGAACTGGTTATAAATTTGAGGGGAATGTATGAAGAAAGGAATTGTACTAAAATTATTTACTCTTACAACAGCATTATGCATGTTAATTTTAGCGACGATATTTATTGGACAAACGATATTTTTTAAACAATATTATGCGAATCGAAAAGTGGAAGATATTAAAGTGAATTTAAATTCCTTTGAGAAGAACTATTTAAATCGTGCAGGAAATGCAGAAGAAATTCAGAAACTAGAGCAAGACTTTTTAAGAGAAAATAATACGTGGATTACGACATTAGATAAGAACGGGAATTTAAAACATGCAGATGATTTTTATTTTGAAGTAACGATAGATCGTAGGCAACAAAAGAGCTTTGGACAACAAATATTCAAAATTCCCTTAGGTAATCTCGTCAATATAGAGGAGATTGATAATAAATTATCAGAGCATTTTTTAGGGCAAGAAATTTATTTTTCTGGAGTGAGAAAAGAAGATAGTTTTATTCCATTCTCTTTTTCTTTATCTAAGCAGAATTTAAGCGGATCTAATAAACCGCTAGAAAAAGCATTTAATGAGAAAATGAGTAAATTAAATGAGGAGAAAAAGAGAGCAGCTGAGGAACAACTTGTTAAGGAAAAGAAACCAGCTGTTCAGGAGCAAGCTGCTCAAGAATCAAATGTTTACATAGGTGGACGTGTTACAAAAGTACAGTTACCAGATGTAAAAGGTCCTGTGAATCCAATTTATAAAAATGGCATCTTCTTAGATAACATAAAAGAATTTCAAACTAATTTATTATTAAAAGAGAGCAAGCCCATACAATATACAACACAAACAATGGACTATGAAAAAAATGATATTAAATATAAATTATTAATGAAACCAATAAAAGAAAAAGACGGATCAGTAACATATATTTATGCGATGGCTTCTTTACAGCCCGTAGATGAAGCTGTACAAATGGTGCAAGATTATTACATCTATATCATTGCATTTGTAGTTGTTCTTATTTTTTTAGCTTCGTTCTATTACTCAAAACAAATTGCCAAACCGTTATTAAAAATAAATGATACGACGAAGAAAATAGCACAATTAGATTTTACAGAAAAAATACCGATTACTTCAAAAGATGAAATTGGAGATTTATCGAAAAATATTAATGTGCTATCAAATAAACTCCATTCACATATTGGACAGTTAGAAGAAGATATTGAAAAGGAAAGAAAGTTAGAAAATACACGGAAAGAATTCATTTCTGGTGTTTCGCATGAATTAAAAACACCGCTAAGTATTATGAAAAGTTGTATTTCCATTTTAAAAGACGGGGTAGCTGAGCATAAAAAAGAGTATTATTTTCAAGCGATGGAGAGAGAAGTAGACAAAATGGATACTTTAATTTTGGATATGCTTGAGTTAGCTAAATTTGAATCTGGTACATATAAAATGAAAAAGTCTTCGTTTTATATTGATACAGTAATTGAAGATATATGTGAACATCTATCTGTGGAAATAGAGAAAAAAGAACTTCATGTTCATAAAAATATACATTCATTTGAAGTGATTGCAAATCAAGGCCGGATTGAACAAGTCATCGTTAACTTCATTACGAATGCCATACGTTATACACCAAATAAAGAAGATATTATTATTTCTACAATAGATGAGAAGGATCGTATAAAAGTGTGCATTGAAAATAAAGGTACTCACATTGAAGAAGAACAATTAGATAAAATTTGGGATCGTTTTTATCGCGTGGATACAGCTCGTCAGCGTTCACAAGGTGGGACGGGACTTGGGCTTGCTATTTCTAAAAATATTTTAGAATTACACGATGCTGAATATGGAGTGAAAAATACAGAAGACGGTGTATTATTTTACTTTTACTTACCGAAAAAAGCGTAGATAATGCATGCTACGCTTTTTTTAATTTATTTTCATATTATCTTTACCTAATCTTTATTTTTAAGCGATATAATCTGGTTAGAAAATGAGGTTATGTAAGGAGTCGATGAACCGTGCATAGCAATTGGCTAAGTATAATGGTATTTATTTTCTTTTGCGCATTTATTGTATTTTTAATTAATATTACGATATGAAAAAAGAGCGCTCATTAAGCGCCCTTTTTTTGTGTATTCATTTGATAAGCACTGATGCTTTTGAATAAGCGTGGGGAAGTGAGGAATAAAAATATAAGTAAAACTGTACATAAAATAAAAGAACCAAGCATTGTACTTCCATTTACGATTAATGAATATAACACAGCTGATTGACCTTTCGGCGCATATTGTCCCCAGAAAATAATACCGGCAATAAAGTGACAGAAATAGCGAGCAAAGCTACCGACAAATGTAGCAAGGATAATGTAAACAAGGATTTTCTTACCATGGTTTTGTTTTGCTGAAGGTTTTTCATTGCGACTACCTAAACTTGAATGTTCTTCACTATTTTCATTAGACGTTAAAAGTGCTTTTTGAATTGGACGATAGAATAAGCCAGCAAATCCGATAAAAGCAAAGGCAATGAAGTACTCAATGAATGCTTGAACAGGTGTTAAAATATAAGCATCCCCCACGACTATTTGTAATAGTCCCCAAACTAAACCACCTAAGAAAGCTGATTTAAAGCCCCAGCGGTAAGCAATAATAAAAATAGGAATCATAGCGAATGAGATAGAACCGCCTGTTGGAAGTTTAAGTGATAATGGTAAAATATCGATAATCATGGCGAAGGCTGCAAGAATAGCAGATTCGATCATCGCTTGTAAATTGGTGTTACGCATGTTGTCTCCCCCTAAATCCAAGTTGTACAAAAAAGAATAGATATCATAGGAGGATACGAAATACGTAAATAAAAATGAGGTATGTATTTCGGACGTTTGCACAATCCCTGCGTTAGCATTAACTAACAGGTTCGAAGGGTCGGAACGAAGTGTTCCCTCTCAGCGGCATGGCTCCCCCAGTGATAACGAGATTCTTTATTTGCTATTGTTTATTGTAAGCGAAATGGATGAGAATGGCAAACGAATACAGTATGACAATAATTGAAATAGAATTGTAGCGAAATGTTAATAAATATGAAGCAAAAGGGTATAGTACAAGAGAAATTGGGTGTGGTATAATTTTTTTGAAAATAATTATCATTCTCTTCTGAGGGGGAAGGTTATGAGTTTAGTAGATATTAAAATTGGAGAGAAAGTGTTAGTAAAAAGTATTCAGTCTTTAGATCAGCTATTAAAGCGTAGACTAGCTGCTTTCGGTCTTGCTGAAGGAAGCGAACTTCGCCTGAAACAGAAAGCGATGTTTAAAGGTCCTTGTACATTGGAGTGTCGTGGACAGTTAATTAGTATTCGTCATTGTGACGCGAAAATGATAAAGGTGGAATTAGCGTGAATAAGGTAGCTTTGCTAGGGAATCCGAATACAGGGAAGACATCATTATTTAATGCACTTACTGGTTCTTATGAGTATGTAGGAAACTGGAGCGGTGTAACAGTAGAAAAGAAGGTTGGTAAATTAAAAGATAGACAAGGAACATTAATTGATTTACCAGGTGTTTATGATTTAAATCCAGTTTCACGTGATGAAGGTGTTGTAACAAACTTTCTATTAACAGAAGAATTTAATCATATGTTAAATATCGTAGATTCCTCGCAGTTTGAAAGAAATATGCATTTAACGTTGCAGTTACTTGAATTTGGTAAGCCAGTCTCAATTGGTTTAAACATGGTTGATGTGGCGAAGCAAAGAGGAATTGTCATTGATGTAAAACGATTATCAGAACTATTAGGTGTAACAGTCGTTCCTGTTGTTGCAAGGAGTGGAAAAGGCTGTGAAGAACTGCTTACGACTCTTAAAGAAAATGACAAAAAAGAGAAAAAGCCATTCCTTATTTCATATGGTGTACAAATGGATGAAGGAATTGGAGAAGTAATTGCTCTTTTAGAGACAGTGAATTACGAGCATCCGAGATGGTTAGCACTTCAATTTTTAAGCAATAACGAAGTAGTAGAAAAAGAAATGAAAGCATTACCAATTTATAAGGAACTCATAGCCATTCGATCTCGCTTAGAAGGAAAACTTGATTGTACGTTAGAAGAGCACATTTACAAAACTCGTGAAGCGTATATTGAAAAGTTAAAAACAAATGTTATGAAGCATGAGAAAGAAGGAAAAATTCCTTTTTCAGAAAAAATTGATAGATTAATTACACATAAAATTTTAGGACTTCCAATCTTTTTAGCAGTTATGTTTTTTATTTTTCAGGTTACGTTTACGTGGATTGGTACACCTTTATCTGATATGTTAGATGAGTTTTTTGGTGGCCAGCTTACGGATTGGGTGACGGCTGGACTTACAAGTATTGGAGCTTCTCATTTTATTCAAGCACTCGTTACAGAAGGTATTATTGCCGGTGTTGGTGCTGTATTAGTATTCGTACCACAAATCTTTGCACTATTCTTTTTCATTTCATTATTAGAAGACTCAGGGTATATGGCGCGAATTGCAGTTGTTATGGATAGAATTATGGAGTTTTTCGGCTTAAACGGAAAAGCTTTTATTCCGATGATTATCGGTTTTGGATGTAACGTTCCAGGTATTATGGCTGCGAGAACGATTGAACAGGAGAAAGAACGTTTACTTACCATTTTAGTAACACCATTTATGTCTTGTTCAGCACGATTACCTGTATATGCATTATTTGCGGGCGTATTCTTCCCGCATAGTCAGGCGACTGTTGTATTTTCTTTATATGTTGCAGGGATTGTTCTTGCGTTATTAGTTACAAAAATTATGTCTCTTACGATTTTGAAAGCGGAAAAGTCTATTTTCGTAATTGAATTACCGCCTTACCGTGTGCCACAAGCGAAAACATTATGGCTGAGCACGTGGGAGAAAGGAAAAGGATTTGTTCGTAAAGCTGGTACATTCATCTTTGGTGGTTCGGTTGTCATTTGGTTATTAAACTATGCAGGTCCATCAGGATTTGGTGTTGATATGGGAGACAGTTACTTAGCGATGATTGGTGGATTTATCGCACCGCTATTTGCACCGCTCGGCTTTGGAACGTGGCAAGCTGCAGCATCCCTTTTAACAGGATTTTTAGCGAAGGAAGTTGTCGTTTCAACAATGGCAATTATTTATGCAGTTAAAGAAGATGTGCTTGGAAACGTAATGGGAGCACATTATACAGCATTATCAGCTTATGCATTTATGTTCTTTATTTTATTATACGTTCCATGTTTAGCGACGGTGGCTGTTATTAAACGTGAAACAGGATCAGCGAAATGGACGATTTTCTCAGTCGTTTACCCGCTTGTTGTTGCTTATGTATTAACGCTTATTATATACCAAGTTGGATCTTTACTAGGATTCTAAAAGGAGATGTATAATGATGGTCAATATTATAATTGGAGCTATCATTTTTGGTTATGCAGCATACACGTTAGTTAATTTTGTAAAGAGAAGTAAAAAAGGAAAATGCGCAGCATGTTCTTTAAATAAGTCATGTCAGTCGAAAACTTGTAGTCCAGATATGGAACAAGTTGCTCATAATAAATAGAAAAAAGCTTTGCGAATGTGAGCTGCACCCCAATTGTTAGACACAGTCTAACAATTGGAGGTGCAGTTTTTTGTATGACAAAATTTACGAAGGATTTAAAGTTAACGCTCGTTCAAGGATTTAATCCGAAAATAATTTCTCAAGC
>NZ_QXCO01000043.1:0-34679 GCF_003458115.1 Bacillus sp. ISO11
ATAAAATATAACTACATAGTAAGTTGAATTTAAAAAAAAGATGCTATCTTCTAGCATCTTTTTTTCTTTAAGAGGAAATATCATTAATACTTATATTATTTGAAATTCAAATGCAGGCATATAAATAAGGGAAAAGGAGATAATATTTAACAAATTATAATTGGAAATGGTATTTTAGGTCAGAAATGTTTTTATACTAACTAGGTTATTGGTGCTAAATAAGCATAATGTCTCGCTTTTCTGCTCTTTAATCTTATCGTTATTTTTTATTAAGTACATATCGTTTTTTAGAAATCTCAATCCTAGCAGAGTATATAAATTGGGTGATAAAAATGTGGAACATAATTACTTCTTATCTTCCAGATTGGAAAGTCTTTGTACAAGCTTTTATCTTGTTTTTAATTCCGTATACTATCTCAAGATTTTTTCATTGGGTTCGTATGTCAGAGAAAGAGTGGGAAGAATGAGTTGGTGGAAGTCAAGAGACAAACAAGTGAAAAAAAATAATATTCAAAGTAAAACGAAACAAGAGCATAAACCATCTCAAAATGCAAACGTTCATTTCACAAATGATTTTGCCTCTAACTTAGAACTTATAAAGCAACAAATCGGACATAATTCTGATGTTCGCTTTCGGAAGTTTAATATTGGACGCACAGATATTCAAGCTGGGATCGTTTTTGTTGATGGTCTATCAGATAAAGAGATAATTGACAAACATATTATGAAATTACTAATGGATGATTTTTCTGATGAATATAAAAATGAATCTTCTTATGTGGAGGGGACTGTTTCAAAAGAATATATTAAAAATAAAGTTCTTACAATTAGTGAAGTAGCAGAAGTCCATTACATAAAAGATTTAATACCCAAAGTATTGATAGGTTCAACAGCTCTTTTAATTGATGGTTTAGCAGATGTGTTTATTCTTGGTACAACAAAAGCAAATAAACGAAATATTGAAGAACCAGTATCGGAGGCATTAGTCAGAGGGCCACGGGTCGGTTTTACTGAAGTATTAAGTGATAATACCTCACTTTTGCGACGACACTGTGCGGATGAGAACTTATCATTAGTAAAGCTACCAGTAGGAGAACGTGCAAAGAAAGAGTTAGTTGTCGCATTTATTAAAGATCTTGCTAGTACAGAATTGGTGGATGAAATAAAAAATAGAATTCAGAAAATTGACATAGACAGTGTACTCGAATCTGGTTATATAGAGCAACTTATTGAAGATAATTATCTCAGTCCTTTTCCGCAGATTCAAAATACAGAACGACCTGATCGTGTTATTAGTGCTTTAATGGAAGGTCGAGTAGCTATTTTGTTAGATGGAACACCATTTGTTTTAATTGCTCCAGTTACATTTAGTATGCTGCTGCAATCACCAGAAGATTATTATGAAAGGTGGCTTCCTGGTACGCTTCTCCGTTTATTACGCTTCATGACAGCTTTTGTTTCATTATTTGCTCCAGCACTGTATATTTCTTTTATTTCATTTCATCCAGGATTAATTCCCACTAAGCTCGCTATTTCTATTATCGGATCGCGAGAAGGAGTTCCTTTTCCCGCTTTAATAGAAGCGTTAATTATGGAAGTAGCTATCGAAGTTTTGCGAGAAGCAGGTTTACGTCTGCCTAAACCGATTGGGCCTGCAATGGGAATTGTGGGTGGTTTAATAATTGGTCAGGCTGCCGTAGAAGCAGGAATTGTTAGTCCAATAATGGTTATCGTTGTTGCGGTAACAGCTATTTCTTCTTTTACTATTCCTCAATATAGTGTGGGAATTACGTTACGCATTCTTCGTTTTATAGCTATGTTTTGTGCTGCGATATTTGGCTTGTATGGAGTTATTCTCTTCTTTCTTTTACTTTGCAGTCATTTAGTGAAATTGAAAAGTTTTGGCGTTCCTTATACCAGCCCTGCTGTTCCATATCGATTCAGTGACTGGAAAGATTTTATAGTTCGCATGCCATTAAAAATAATGAGACGTAGACCAAAAATAATGCATACCAAAAAAAATATCCGAAAAAGGTAGCTGATGACGAAAGGAAGTGGCCTTCAGTGATTACGAAACCTAAAGACCGAATAACAACTTCACAAGCAGTTGTTATTATTGTAAATTACATACTTGGGACAGGAATTCTCACTCTGCCCAGAGCATCTGTGGAAAAAGTGAAAACACCAGATGTATGGCTAAGTGTGATATTAGGTGGAATACTGGCAATGGTTTCAGGAGTAATTATGGTCAAATTAAGTCAGCAGTTTCCAGAAAAAACATTTTACCAATACAGTCAAGATATTGTAGGGAAATGGATAGGCAGGTTGCTTAGTTTTCTTATTATAGGGTATTTTCTTACAACTTCAGCATTTCAAATTCGTTCAATGGCAGAAGTAATAAGCTTTTTTTTGCTCGAAGGAACCCCCACATGGGCTATTGTTATGCCTTTTATGTGGATAGGTCTCTATTTGATTATGAGTGGTATTAATTCAATTGCACGGATGTTTGAAATAATATTTCCTATTACTTTTTTTATTTTTTTACTCATTTCCTTTATGAGTATCGGAATATTTGAGATAGATAATCTCCGTCCCGTATTGGGTTTGGGGATTAAACCAGTGTTAGATGGGATAAAAACAACGTCTCTCGCATATACAGGTCCTGAAATTATGTTAATTCTTTTGGTATTTATGGAACAACGAAATAAAGCAGTAAAAGCTATTTTAGTTGGAATTTCTATTCCGTTAATCTTTTATGTAATAACTGTTGTAATGGTCATTGGTGCATTATCAATTGATGGGGTTGTAACAAGAACATGGCCGACAATTGATCTTATGCGCAGTTTTGAAATTTCTGGATTGATATTTGAACGTTTTGAATCTTTATTGCTTGTAATATGGATTATGCAAATATTTGCTACCTATACGATTAGTTATTATGCAGCTGCATTAGGATTAGCACAACTCTTTAAAAAGAGAATTCATCCGTTTATTTTTGCTTTGATTCCAATCATTTACATCATTGCTATGACTTCGAAAAATATAAATGACTTGCTTAAATTGGGGGATATGCTCGGTAATGCTGCTTTATTTTTATTTGGTTTACTGCCACTGCTTCTTCTTATTATTACGCGATTAAAAGGAGGAGTAGTGTGAAAAATAAATTTAATTATATGCGGTTCTATTTGGCTTTGTTATGGACGCTTTTGCTTCTATTTTTAACAGGATGTTGGAGCAGTAAAGAAGTAGAAGAGTTGAGTTTAACTGCAGGTATAGCACTAGATAAAGGGAAGGATTCAACAATTGAGAAAGAGGATGAGGAAGGAGGTTATCCTAAAAGAAATCTTATAACAGCTACTTATCAAATTGTTAGTTCGCAAGCACAAAGTAAAGGAAATGGACAACAAAAACGTTATATAAATGTTTCTGAGACCGGTGATTCCATTCATCAAATTGTTCGTGAGTTTTCATTGAAAAGAGAGAGCACAATGTTCAGCCCACATTTAAAAAACATTGTTATTAGTGATAGTCTTGTACGTACATTCAGTTTAGAACAATTACTTGAACAGTATCTCCGTGACAATGAAGTTCGGCTTAGCTGTATGCTCTTAATTAGCAAGGGTCTAGCGAAGGAGGTACTGGAATCAAACAAAAAAGGAGAAATCCCAGCATTTCGTTTGTCTGGAATTGCAGATAATAGAAATAGAACAACAAGGATTTTACCTCCTGTATCGCTCGCTAAATTGGAAGGAAAGATGCGGTCAGGGTCCAGTTTTCTTTTGCAAAATGTAATCTCGATAAAAGGGGAAACAAAATTTGCAGGAGCTGCTGTAATTAAAGGGAAGACAAAAAAGTTGATGGGCTTTTTAAATGAACAGGAATTGGAAGGAGTAGTATGGATAAACGGAAAAAGGAATGGTGGTGTGGTAAAAACTTTTGATAAAGAATCAAAGAAACTTATTATATACGAGATAAAATCAATAAAAAGCAAAATCATACCACATGTTAACGGAAATAATATTTCCTTTGATGTAAACATTGAATCAGAAGGGCGTTTGTCTGAAAATTGGATGCAATCAGGAAAAGATTTTGAAAATGAATTTTTAAAAAGGGAAGAAAAAGCTATTGAAAAAGAAGTAAAGCACTTAGTACATCATGTTACAAAAAAAATACAAAAAGAATACCAAGTCGATATTGCGGGTTTTGGCAACCAATTAAGAATTAAACACCCGAGAACATGGGAGAAAGTCAAAAAAGATTGGGATCAAACATTTAGTAAAGTACCGATTAAATATCATATAAATGTAACTATACAAGATTATGGAGCGTCAAGTTTAAAACGGTGAGATACATTAATTGAAATTATATTTACATCAAAACAAAAAGTTATAAAAGTTTTAATTTGAAAATTTTTGTAACTTTTTGTTTTTTTATGTCCTTCTCATTATAGATTAAAGAAATGATTTTATCCCGCTATTTGCCGGGCAGTAAGACCCACACCTCAAAATTCAGCGAAAGCAAAGAAGTTATTAGAGGTATATGTAAGCTCTATATAGGAAGGAGAATTTTGAAATTCTATTGATAAACCAAGTAATTGTAATAGCCCTTATTTAGAATAATAATTTCAAAATCAATAAAATTTAGAGTAGAAGGAGTAAGAGCAAATTATTATGAATAAACAAATAGGATTCATCGGATGTGGAAACATGGGTATTGCTATGATAGGTGGGATGATTAAAAAAAATATAGTTTCTCCAGATCAAATAATTTGTTCAGATTTAAATGTCATTAATTTAAAAAATGCTAGTAATGAATATGGCATAACTATAACTACTAACAACAATGAAGTCGCTAACAGCGCTGACATTTTAATTTTATCAATCAAACCAGATTTATACTCATCGGTAATTAACCAAATAAAAGATCAAATAAAAAATGATGTAATCGTTGTAACTATTGCTGCAGGAAAAAGTATTAAGAGCACTGAGAATGAATTTGGTAGAAAGTTAAAAGTTGTTAGAGTAATGCCTAATACACCGGCACTTGTTGGAGAAGGAATGTCTGCGTTATGTTTTAATGAAATGGTTACAGAAAAAGATATAAAAGAGGTACTGAACATATTTAATATTTTCGGCCAGACGGAGGTCATAAATGAAAAACTAATGGATGTTGTTACATCTATTAGTGGTTCTTCTCCAGCATATGTGTATATGTTTATAGAAGCCATGGCAGATGCTGCTGTACTTGGCGGTATGCCGAGAAAACAAGCTTATAAATTTGCGGCTCAGGCTGTATTAGGTTCTGCAAAAATGGTATTGGAAACAGGAATACATCCAGGTGAATTGAAGGATATGGTTTGTTCTCCAGGTGGAACGACGATAGAGGCTGTAGTAACGCTAGAAGAAAAAGGTTTAAGAACAGCTATCATTTCAGCTATGAAACGTTGTACGCAAAAATCTATGGAAATGTCTAGTTTAACTAGTAAGTGAGAAGCGAATTTATATAATATTTTAAATCTATTTAATGTAAAAGAAATATTATGAGGCTAGTTAATAACTAAGTAAATTTATATACAACACTAACGAGAAGAATAAACCTTATTTTAAAGGGGATACAGAAAATATGAGTAATTTACTAAAAAAGAAATCCGTTACACAATTGTTAGAGCATAATCAAAGCAAGACTTTAACGAAAACATTAGGAGCATTTGATTTAATTATGTTAGGGGTAGGCTCGATAGTTGGAACGGGCGTTCTTGTGTTAACTGGATTAGTAGCAGCAAGAAATGCTGGCCCAGCAGTTGTTTTTTCATTTATACTTGCAGCAATTATATGTGGATTTATAGCATTATGTTACGCGGAAATTGCTTCTACACTCCCGGCGTCTGGTAGTGTATATACATACTCATATGCAACAATTGGTGAGTTTGTTGCTCATCTAGTAGGTTGGTCATTGCTATTAATATATATCGTGGCAACAGCGGCTGTCGCTGCTGGATGGACAGGCTATTTCCACAATTTAATAAAGGGATTTGGATTAGAGATACCTAAAGCTCTAGTAACGATTCCTTCGCATGGTGGTATTGTGAATCTACCAGCAGTAATCATTACATTGATATTAGCATGGATGTTATCTCGTGGTACGAGGGAAAGTAAACGAATCAATAATACAATGGTATTGATTAAAATTGGAATGATTTTGTTGTTTATTACGGTTGGTATATTCTATGTAAAACCAATGAACTGGATACCAATTGCACCATACGGTTTAAGTGGAGTTTTTACGGGTGGAGCAGCTATTTTATTCGCTTTTACGGGTTTTGATATATTAGCAACTTCAGCAGAAGAAGTAAAAGATCCGAAACGTAATCTTCCGATCGGTATTATTGCATCATTAATCATATGTACAATTATTTATGTTATGGTATGCCTTGTTATGACAGGAATGGTTTCCTATAAAGAATTAAATGTTCCTGAGGCGATGGCTTATGTAATGGAAGTTGTAGGACAAGGAAAAGTCGCTGGTGCAATTGCTGCAGGTGCTGTAATTGGCCTTATGGCTGTTATTTTTTCCAATATGTATGCGGCAACACGAGTATTCTTTGCAATGAGTCGTGATGGATTGTTACCAAAATCATTTGCGAAAGTTAATAAGAAAACTGGAGCACCCACTTTTATAACTGGATTGGCAGGAATAGGGAGCTCTATAATAGCTGGGTTTATTGATTTGAAAGAATTAGTTAATTTAGTTAATATCGGTAGTTTGGTGACGTTTGCGTTAGTTTGTCTATCAGTTATTATTCTACGTAAATCACACCCAAATTTAAAACGTGGATTTATGGTACCTTTTGTACCTGTATTACCATGCGTTGCAATTGTATGCTGTTTGTTTTTAATGCTAAATTTACCGTTAAGGACATGGGTGTACTTTAGTATTTGGATTACTATTGGGGTAGTAATATATTTCCTTTATTCGATAAAACACAGTAATTTAAATGAGGAAACGATCTCGAAATTACATGATAAAATTGCGAGATAATAACGATAGAAAATTTTATTAATAATCATATTGATAGTTGAGGAACATAGAAACAGTTTTTTACCATTTAGCAAGAGATAAAATAAGAGATGCTAGGGCAGCTAAGTACTTTTTTAGAAACCTTGCTTGTTTTTTACGATTTAAAACTGCTAAGGAGAGAGAAGTATGAGTGAATTGCATTTTATGAGTATAGAAGAATTAGATAATAAATTGAAAAAATCTGACAGTGGTATTTATTTCATTAAAGATTATAATGACAATATTATTTATGTAGGCAAGGCTTTTAGTATAAAAAGTAGAGTATTAGCTCATTTTAATAGTTATTCCAATATTGAGGAATATGTCCATTTATTTAATAAAGTAGCGTATCTCGTTGAAGATAGTTTGTTAAAACGCTCATTGTTACAAGTTACTTATATGATTAAATATAAACCAGTATTAAACAAAGAAGTACAAAAAGAATTCCCAGAGTTGTATACTCAATACATTAAGCAGACAAATAAAAAATCTATGTTGTTAGAAATTGATGAAGCTAAAGAAAAAGGGGATGAGTTAAAGAATAAATTAGTAAAATTAGTGGGTGGAAAAACTATGTTTTATGACATAATTTCTCTGTTAAACAATGGATATAACTATCATGTCCTCGCAAAAGTATTGAACATAGAACTTCAAACTTTAATTATAATAAAAGAACACCGAAATAAATTCCCGATACCACATAATTATAAGAGGACAATAAAACATCAAGATATAATGTATGCTTTATCTGGAAAAAAGAATTTAAGTACTTCAAGGTTAAACACTTAACTTTAAAATAGTAAATTCGTTGCTTTTGTAGCTTTTATTGTTATATTGAAATGCAATGTACATTTGTGTTTCAAATTTAATTGGTGGAATAAGGGGAGGGAAAGGGTTTCTATAAAAATACTGGAATAAATTAGGTTGCTCATGCATAAATAGCATAATTAGGTACATGTTATTTATAAATATTCAAAGATGAGAAAGTAATACAAATGAAATTCTTATTTCTGCTACTACAAGTACTATTGAGCAAATGAAGTATGAAATTGCTTTTGAACTAGGAGTCACACTGGGACCTGATACATCACATCATCTGCAAATGGTTCGGATCGGTGGAGAGATTACAAAACGCTTAGTTCGAATGGCTGAAAAACAGTTAACAGGTCAATACAGAGTACACTAAGAAAATAATCCGTATATATATATGGATTATTTTTCCTTTAATTTACAAAAAAATAAATTTCGAAATTGAAAAAACCTCTCAGATTCCTTTATAACAAACTTTTTTAGTTGTGTTAATGATATAGGTATCAAAAGATAATAAACCCGATACGAACGATGTATGAGCCTTTAAAAGAGTTTTGGTGTTATTTGCAATTTTAATTTCATAATACTTAAGCCGATATAATAAAATGTTTTATGTCTAAATTGATATAAAGTAATAATTATTAAGTGATATTTCTTTTTTATAGAATAAGTAAAAACTGATATTGTAGTAATTACTGTTTTGAGGTCAATTTACTGTGCACCTTAATTATTGAAGTTTTTTTGTTGATTAAAAACTATTGTATTTGGAAATTAATAATAAGTTTATCCCGCTATTTGCCGGGCAGTAAGACCTCCACCTAACTTCTTTGCTTCCGCTGAATTTTGAGGTGGAGGTCTTACTGCCCGTAAAAGCCCGATTGGTGAGGGCTAATAATCAGTGGGGATGAACAAAACCCCCACTGATTAAAGTTTCACTTTATGTGATGCGGTAATAAAACTATCTAGTTTGCTATTCTTAGTATTTGTAAAGTCTATATATTTTTTCCTCTTTTGTGGAAAGTAAAACTATTGTTACGACCAGTAATATAGTGTCATTTTTTTGAATATTCCATTCGTTTTTTATTTTTAGTTGATGAAAAGACCTTTCTCTCAATTAAATGTTTAATTGAGTACTTGAATTTCCTCCACCTTGTACTTTTCAAAGCATAGTGCTTCAAAAATAGCCGTATCGCTTTCATCTGTTTCCAATTTCACAACTTCTTTATTATTTTTTTCTAAAATTTGGAGCAAAATAGTTTTTCAGTTTCACATTTAAATTAGCAGTATTTATTTTTTGAATTCAATTTGTATAAATGATTGAATTGGAACTTTGACTGTTGTTTCTTGCGGTGGTACAGTACCTCTTTTTACTTTCGCTTTATTTTAAATCTTTTTCCAGCTTGGTCCTCGCATTGACTACCACTGTATTTTGTAGTACTTCACTGTTTTCTCAAGTTCAATAATATATCTTGTAGAATTAAGAAAAGAACTTAGTGTATTTCCTTTACTTATCTACTCTGATATTTAGATGCTAACTACAATTAAATAATATATGATTTTTATAAAAAAGATATAGTAATATTTTGTTGTGAATTGTACTAATTTGATATTTTATAGTATTATTTGTCGTGAATTATATATAACAGAATATATTTTATGGATCTATAAAGGAGAATGTAATGAATACTTCCATCGATATACAACACTTGTGTGATCTTGCACATAAAGCATTTAATGCCCCTGTGCATATTTTGTCTACAGACAGAAAAATTTTATATCATTCTACATCTGATAATGTTTGTAGTCCTTTTTATTCTTCAAAAGAAGAACATCTTAGTGATATTTATCAAGAAAACGATCCCTTTAACTTGCCACTTTTTCGAAGCAATAACTATCTTGAAAATTTTGTTCTAATTCATATAGAAAATCATGATGATATTAAAGGGACTATTATAATCGGTCCTACTATACATTCAAAAGATTCAGATGATATGATCATAAAATTTCAGAAAGAATTTAAATCAAATGATAACATTCAAGAAAGACTTGCCTATTATCAGTGTTTATCTGAGATTAAAAAAACTACATTAATTGATATGGGAATTTTATTACATTACATGATTTTCAATGAAAAGTTAGATGTAGATATTGTCTTGGAAAAAAATAAAGTACTAGAGGAAGTTCCTAATAAAATTGTGAAACCTGATTTATATATTTTAAAACGCCGACAAAACAAACCTAAAACACACAATATGGCATTAGTAAATGATTTCTTTTCGACTATCAAAGAAGGAAATAAAAAAAAGTTAATACAGTATATGTATGCGGTTTCACAAGAAGATGTTGAACTTATGCTAATAGAGGATCCGCTCAGGAATCAAAAAAACCTTGGAATTATTGCGATTACCTTAGCCACTCGATATGCAATAGAAGGAAATCTGCCACCAGATATTGCTTTTGCTCATAGTATTTTATATATACAAACCCTGGAACAATTAGATAGTGTAGAATCTGTAAAGCGATTGTCAGGGGACGCTTTACGTACCTTTGCAGATCGTGTGAAAGAATACAATGCAAAAAAGTATTCTTACGCGGTTACTACATGTATAAAACATATTAATAAAAATGTTTATGATGGAATATCTCTGAATGAACTTGCTAATCATTTAGAAATTACGCCTACTTATCTGTCTAAACTATTTAAAAAAGAAATGGGAATTACTTTAAGCGAATATATTCAAAGGGAACGAGTGGAAGAAGCAAAGAAATTATTAACCCTCACTACTTATTCGTTATCAGATATCTGTGCTTGGCTTAACTTTAATGACCAAAGTTATTTTATAAGAGTTTTCAAAAAAATCACTAGCATGACTCCTAGGCAGTACCGTGAAAAATATACAATAATATAAGCTTGTTATTTGCTGTCTCCAATGTAAAGACTTAAACATGGGTGTAAGTACCCCAAAAGATGAAAATACTGGACTTATTACGCTAGAAAGAGTTTGTGATTTGTCTAGAAAAAGAACTTGTATTCAAATAGACGTATGAGATTAACCAGATATTATCTTGTTAGCGGAACAGTTTCAATTTTTAGGAGTTAGAAAAATAATGGAGAAACAAAGTATATCTATTTTTTTAATAACAATCATGTGCTGAATTTATCCCGCTATTTGCCGGGCAGTAAGACCTCCATCTAAAAATTCAGCGAAAGCAAAGAAGTTAGGTGGGGGGCGGGCTGCCCGTAAAAGCCCGATTGGTGTGGGCTAATAATCAGTGGGGATGAAAAAAACCCCCACTGATTAAAGTTGCACTTTATCGGTATAGTTCTGAATCAGATAAACTAGTCTGATGTCAGCTCAAACAAATAGCTCTTGAAGACTTTATAAACACATATGTGAGCAAAAGCTCAATGGAAATCTTTGTACCATATTGTTAATTTGAAAAAATACACTAACCGTTATTTTGCTAAAGGAAATAAAAAGACAGAAGGCTGCAAAGAGTGTTCCAAGGAAGCTTTGCAGCTTTTTTGTAATTTAAAACCTATGTTTATAACGAAGATAAGTTTATAGACTAATATCTTCATACTGGATATTTATTAATAATGATATTAGGATTTTTTGTGAAAAATCAATAATATAACATATATTACTAAATATATCTACATTTTATGCAATTATACATAACTAAATAAAGGTAAAAAAGTATAAAAAGACCTATTATATTATTCTATAAGTATTTTTTCTAAAATAAAATTTCTTGGTTGAGCTAAAATAGTTATTTTTAACCGTATACACATTAATTTGTAATCATTCCAATTACAGAAATGAAATTTACGAATAACTATATTTATATAATTTTTTCCGGGACATATTTTTATTTAACAGTGAATTATCGAGCTTAATCGACAAAATCTTTCTATTTACGCATTAAAAATTTAATGTTTTAATGAACAACATAACTGGTATGACCAGACAGAAAGGAGAAGGTTACGCTAATAGGAATTATAGTGAAGTTGTAAGTAACATTATGTCTTTAATAATTTTCTAAATAGTCAATTTATTCACAAGAGGTCAAGAATCAAATTGGTAATAAACGTGTTCTAAGTTTCTGCATAACAAAAGTGAAGTTATTCCGCAATAAAAGTATAAGCAATGTACAGTATAATTTCATCTTTTGTTGTCTAGTAAGGAGTTTGCTGACAAAACTAAGAGGGATATTATCAAATTGAAATTAAACAATGTTATGACAAGATTAACTGTAAGCATTGGTTTATTGATCCTCACGATTCTGTAAGTTAAACCGCAACTTTAGGAAAGAATTAATAATTTACTACTCATAAGGTGCCTGATTCAAATATAGTTAATAAATTTTTGTTATTTATATTTTAAAAAATAGAGTATCGAAATGAGAGATAAATAAAATCCTTATATCCTATTAGAAGTAAAAAACAACGATATTAACGTATCTGAAAGATTTCTCCTTCTTATCCAGTTTACAAAGAGAGCGGTCGTACAAGTTATATGAATTAAGTTATAAAAACAATGGTAAAGGAGTGTACGGAATGAAAACTAAAATAATGACAGGATTTTTAATAACATCCATTGTAACTGGAGCAACTATTCCTATCAATACTCTCGCAACACCAATCGTTCAAGCAGAAACTCAACAAGAAAACATGGATATTTCTTCATCATTACGAAAATTAGGTGCGCATTCTAAATTAGTCCAAACGTATATTGATCAATCTTTAATGAGTCCTAATGTACAGCTAGAGGAAGTCCCAGCTTTAAATACCAATCAATTCCTAATCAAACAAGATATGAAGGAATGGTCATCGGAACTCTATCCACAGTTAATTCTATTAAATTCAAAAAGTAAAGGATTTGTAACAAAATTTAATAGTTATTACCCGACATTAAAATCGTTTGTAGACAATAAAGAAGATAGAGAAGGGTTTTCGGATAGACTTGAAGTACTTCAAGAAATGGCTATGACGAATCAAGAAAATGCGCAACGACAAATCAATGAATTAACAGATCTTAAATTACAGCTTGATAAAAAATTAAAAGATTTTGATACTGATGTGGCAACTGCGCAAGGCATACTAAGTACAGATGGAACAGGAAAAATAGATCAGTTAAAAAATGAAATATTAAATACCAAAAAAGCAATTCAAAATGATTTACAGCAAATTGCATTAATACCAGGGGCTTTAAATGAACAGGGATTTGCTATATTCAAAGAAGTTTATAGTCTTTCAAAAGAAATTATTGAACCGGCTGCTCAAGCAGGGGTGGCAGCGTATAACAAAGGAAAAGAAATTAACAACTCTATTTTAGAAGCGGAGAAAAAAGCGGCGCAAGAAGCGACAGAACAAGGTAAAACTGCTCTAGAGATTGAAGCAGCAAAAAAAGCAGCTCGTGAAGCAATTGAGAAAAGCAAACAAGGTGAAATAGCAGCCGCAGCCGCAGCAAAAACACAAGAGTATGACCTGATGAAGGTCATTGATACCGAAAAGATTAAGAAAACATTTGGCGTTTTTGCTGAAGTAAATAAATTAACAGCAGAACAGCGAGCATATTTAGATGATTTAGAGAAACAAAATCAAAAAATATATGATTTAACAACGAAATTATCAATAGCTGATTTACAAAAATCAATGCTTCTTCTTACACAAAATGATTTGCATACGTTTGCAAATCAAGTAGATGTAGAACTTGACCTACTAAAGCGCTATAAAGAAGATTTAAATCTAATAAAAAATAGCATTACAAAATTATCTACTAATGTTGATACAACTAACGAGCAGTCTCAAAAAGATACATTAAGACAATTAAAAAATGTAATAAGTTACCTTGAAGAACAAGTATATAAATTTTGATATTGCGTTTCTTGGGAATTCATAAAGATTATAAGCATTTAGCGAAAGAAGGAGAATAGTCATGAAAAAATTTCCATTCAAAGTACTAACTTTAGCTACATTAGCAACTGTTATAACTGCTACTACCGGTAACACTATTCATGCATTTGCACAAGAAACGACCGCTCAAGAACAAAAAGTAGGCAATTATGCATTGGGCCCCGAAGGACTGAAGAAAGCATTAGCTGAAACAGGGTCTCATATTCTAGTAATGGATTTATACGCAAAAACAATGATTAAGCAACCAAATGTAAATTTATCTAATATCGATTTAGGCTCAGAGGGGGGAGAGTTGCTCAAAAATATTCACCTTAATCAAGAGCTGTCACGAATCAATGCGAATTACTGGTTAGATACAGCGAAGCCACAGATTCAAAAAACTGCTCGTAATATTGTAAATTACGATGAACAATTTCAAAATTATTACGACACATTAGTAGAAACTGTACAAAAGAAAGATAAGGCAGGTCTAAAAGAGGGTATAAATGATTTAATTACTACAATCAATACAAATTCAAAAGAAGTTACAGATGTGATTAAGATGCTACAAGACTTCAAAGGGAAACTATATCAAAATTCTACAGATTTTAAAAATAATGTTGGTGGTCCAGATGGGAAAGGTGGATTAACTGCAATATTAGCAGGTCAACAGGCAACGATTCCACAACTTCAAGCTGAAATTGAGCAACTTCGTTCTACTCAGAAAAAACATTTTGATGATGTATTAGCATGGTCAATTGGTGGTGGATTGGGAGCAGCTATTTTAGTTATTGCAGCTATTGGAGGAGCGGTAGTTATTGTTGTAACTGGCGGTACAGCAACACCGGCTGTTGTTGGTGGACTCTCGGCTCTTGGCGCAGCTGGTATCGGTCTAGGAACTGCGGCTGGTGTCACAGCATCTAAGCATATGGACTCCTATAATGAAATTTCTAACAAAATCGGAGAATTAAGTATGAAAGCAGATCGTGCTAATCAAGCAGTTCTTTCGCTTACTAACGCGAAAGAAACATTGGCATATTTATACCAGACTGTAGATCAAGCGATATTGTCTCTAACAAATATTCAAAAGCAATGGAATACAATGGGCGCAAATTATACAGATTTATTGGATAATATCGATTCTATGCAAGACCACAAATTCTCTTTAATACCAGATGATTTAAAAGCCGCTAAAGAAAGTTGGAATGATATTCATAAAGATGCAGAATTCATTTCAAAAGATATTGCTTTTAAACAGGAGTAGAACTGAAATTTAAAACCTAAATTGGAGGAAAATGAAATGATAAAAAAAATCCCTTACAAATTACTCGCTGTATCGACGCTATTAACTATTACAACTGCTAATGTAGTTTCACCAGTAACAACTTTTGCAAGTGAAATTGAACAAACGAATAATGGAGATACGGCTCTTTCTGCAAATGAAGCGAGAATGAAAGAGACCTTGCAAAAGGCTGGATTATTTACAAAATCTATGAATGCCTATTCTTATATGTTAATTAAGAATCCTGATGTGAATTTTGAGGGAATTACCATTAATGGATATGTAGATTTACCTGGTAGAATCGTACAAGATCAAAAGAATGCAAGGGCACATGCCGTTACTTGGGATACGAAAGTAAAAAAACAGCTTTTAGATACACTGAATGGTATTGTTGAATACGATACAACATTTGATAATTATTATGAAACAATGATAGAGGCGATTAATACAGGGGATGGAGAAACTTTAAAAGAAGGGATTACAGATTTACGAGGTGAAATTCAACAAAATCAAAAGTATGCACAACAACTAATAGAAGAATTAACTAAATTAAGAGACTCTATTGGACACGATGTTAGAGCATTTGGAAGTAATAAAGAGCTCTTGCAGTCAATTTTAAAAAATCAAGGTGCAGATGTTGATGCCGATCAAAAGCGTCTAGAAGAAGTATTAGGATCAGTAAACTATTATAAACAATTAGAATCTGATGGGTTTAATGTAATGAAGGGTGCTATTTTGGGTCTACCAATAATTGGCGGTATCATAGTGGGAGTAGCAAGGGATAATTTAGGTAAGTTAGAGCCTTTATTAGCAGAATTACGTCAGACCGTGGATTATAAAGTAACCTTAAATCGTGTAGTTGGAGTTGCTTACAGTAATATTAATGAAATGCACAAGGCGCTTGATGATGCTATTAACGCTCTTACTTATATGTCCACGCAGTGGCATGATTTAGATTCTCAATATTCGGGCGTTCTAGGGCATATTGAGAATGCAGCTCAAAAAGCCGATCAAAATAAATTTAAATTCTTAAAACCTAATTTAAATGCAGCGAAAGACAGTTGGAAAACATTACGAACAGATGCTGTTACATTAAAAGAAGGAATAAAGGAATTAAAAGTGGAAACTGTTACTCCACAAAAATAGGGAAATATTAATTCTGTTGTAAAGTGAACTAAAACATAGAAAGTCTATGATTACACTGTTAAACAGAAAAGTAATAATTAATAAATCCTTATATAACAGAAAGGCGGAGTCTCATTAAAGACTTCGCCTTTCAATTATATATAAGTATGATTCGAATAAAAAATAACCTTGTAGTTTAATTGCTTTTTTTAAATTTGCAACAGAATCGGTTAATTTGAAGCAGATTATATACATTTTCTTTAATACTTAATGATTTGAAGGCTGCTAAAGAAAGTTCAAACGATACTGATAAAAGATGTAGAACTCATTTTGAAAGACATCGCTTTTTAATAAGATTAGAACTTGAAACCATACCTTATATAGGAGGAATACGAAATGATGAAAAAAATCCCTCATAAACTACTCGCTGTATCAGCGTTTTTAACTATAACAACTACTTATGCAGTCATACCACTAGAAACTTTTGCAATTGAAATTGAACAAACGAACACTGAAAATATGTCTCTTTCAGCAAATGAAGAACAGATGAAAAAAGCTTTGCAAGATGCTGGTTTATTTGCAAAAGCTATGAATGAATATTCTTATTTGCTAATTAATAATCCAGATGTGAGTTTTGAAGGAATAACTATTAATGGAAATGCAGATTTACCTAGTAAAATTGTACAAGATCAAAAGAATGCAAGAGCACATGCTGTTACATGGAATACACAAGTAAAAAAACAGCTTTTAGATACATTGACAGGCATTATAGAATACGATACAAAATTTGAAAATTATTATGAAACATTAGTAGAGGGGATCAATACTGGAAATGGAGATACTTTAAAAAAAGGGATTACAGATTTACAGGGAGGAATTCAACAAAATCAAAAGTCTGCAAAAGCATTAAAAGAAGAATTAATTCAATTAAAAAATGCTATTGGAGAAGATGTTAGAACATTTGGAAGTCATAAAGAGACATTGCAATCGATTTTAAAAAACCAAGGTGCTGATGTGGAGGCTGACCAAAAGCGTCTAGAGGACCTTTTAGGACAAGTAAAATATCAGAAAGACATAGAATCTAAGGGCTTAGACATGGTGAAAATCCCCTTTATTCCAACCTTGATTGCTGGTGGCATAATGATAGGTGATGCAAGAGGTAAGTTAGGTTGGCTAGAACCTGAATTAGCAAAATTGCGTCAGACTGTAGATTATAAAATAACATTGAATCGTGTAGTTGGAGTTGCATTTCATAATATTAGTGATATGCATAGTATGCTTGATAGTGCTATCACTGCTCTTACTTATATGTCTACGCAATGGGAGGATTTAGATTCTCAATATTCGGGTGTACTGGGACATATTGATAAAGCTGATCAAAAAGCTGATCAAAATAAATATAAATTCTTAACCCCTAGCTTGAATGCAGCGAAAAACAGTTGGAAAACATTAAAAACAGATGTTGTCACTTTGCAAGAAGGGATAAAAATTGCAGAGAAAAAAGAACAGGATTTTTTGAATCAGCTTCGTCCATCAAACGTTTTCTACTTTTATAAAAAAATTCATAACGCATACACTTTTGAAATAAAGACTGGAACAAATGCGCCAAATGCGTCTTATAAAGTTATGAATTTAACTAAAAACACTGTTCATAATATGTGGAGTGGAGGGGCTAATACTAACATGTGGGCTGATTGGCTTTCATTCAATCCAAATGATGAATTTGCGGTAGTAGCAGTAGTGGATGGTAAAGAATATGTTGTGTATAAAGACAAAGTCCAAAATATAATGAACTGAATCTGAAAGTAACGAAGTAATTGGAGCTGGAGAATAAACTAGACACCAAGTTAATTGAAAAATTGCAATGGCATATATCTCCTTATATCCTAGAATAATTTGCTCAAGAAAAAGAATTTGTTCAGCGAAAAAGTAAATATTGAACCAAGGAGTTAGTTGTCTTATGTGTATGGTTTTACCGAAAGGTTTCAAGTACATTACTCATACAATTATGTAGTTATCCTGAAGCATCTACAGGTGTTCTTATCGACCTTGAAGAACTACTTAGCTTCCTAAGTTGAGTGATTTTATGCAAAATTAAGTAAACGTTTTTGTACATAGATTAGTTGACATTTATATAGTTTTTTTCCATTTTTAAAGATAGTTTTGTTTTTTATGTTATTTTTCAAAAATTACTGCTGAAATTTCTATATTCATCACTCAGCATATAATCATTGTTTGATGAAATGACATACCACGTCCCTTAGAGTTTCAGACATATTACGATAAATTAAAGAAAAAAGATAATAGTAGTCAACGGTTACTATTATCTTTTTTGAACTATTTTTCATTAAAATATCTCATCTGCTGTGCCCCTTATTTACTTTTCTAGATTTTATCCTAGTTTAAAATTTATGCATTTGAACTGTTTATACAATTTGTAGGATTTTTAGCTTTTTTGTCGAATACACTTAATGCAAGGAGGGACATTACATGATTATTAAAGATTATTTCATCAACCTTTCTATTTTTTCTTTATTAGTTAGCGCAGCAATATTTATTCAAGTGTTTACAATTAATTCTAGTCGATATTTTGAAAAGCTCTATGGAGGGATTATTGCAGTTACGTTAATGTTCTTTTCTTTTCCATACATGGGATTTTCCTACGATCTTCGAGTTGTTCCTCTTATTCTATCTTTTATTTACTTTGGTCGTATTGCTGGTTGGATTACGTTAATTAGCATAATTGTAATGCGTATCTTTTACACAGGAGGGTACTGGGAACCTCCTGTGATTGCTTATTTAGGTATGGGGATTCTATTTTCTACCTTTAAAACTTATTTTAAAAAACTACATCCTTTTAAAAGTGCATCGTTATATTTTTCTGTTTTTATTGGAATAAAGTGGTTAGTTGGCGTATTATTTAATACTACATTACTTTACACAGGAGGCTTATTATATATAGCGTTAGGACTTTTAATTGGGCTATTTCTTATGGAAGCCTACCAGAGATTGTATTATTTAACACAGGACTTATCTAAAATGAATCGAGAATTAAAAAAATCGAAGCAAGAACTTGCAGATACCGTACATGAGCTTCAAGGAGGAATTTTTAAATTTAAAAAAGTGGGTAAGCACTTTATACACACTTTATGTGATGGACAGTTTTATTATCAAAACGGATTTTATTCTGAACAGGTGGTAGGAAAAAGCTTACGTACTATTGATGCTTCTATTGTTCCTCCACATTTAGTTCCACAATTGATGAAGTACTATCTTCAGGCATGGGAAGGAAAAGAAATTATATTTGAATTACCTTGGCCAAATGATAAAACTATTATTCTTATTGCGCTTAGGCCGATTAAACGAAATGGACAAGTTATTGAAGTTGTTGGTTCTACAGTTGATATAACCGAAAGGAAAAAGGTAGAATCAGAATTAAGCGCTACCAAAGAATTATTGGAATCATTTATAAAGCACAATCTAGATGCTATTACCATTTCTGATCGAGAAGGGCATATTTTACAAGCGAATAAAGCTTATGAAAAGATATTTGGGTGGTCATCACAAGAAATCATAGGTAAGAGATTACCTTGTGTACCAGATTTTTTAATGGAAGAATCGATTAAAAATATTCAGAAAATTCTAACAGGTGAATCTGTGGTTACTAGATTAGAAACTGTTAGACAAAGGAGCGATGGGAGTCTTCTTGATGTCAGTCTGACAGTTTCTCCTATACTAGATGTAAGAGGAAATGTGATAGCTTTATCAGCAATATGTAGAGACATCTCTGAAAGAAAACAAGCAGAAAGAGAACGACATCGATTACACCAGCAATTAAGAGATAGTGAAATGAAGTACCGTGCACTAATTGAACAAGCAACTGATGCGGTATATGTAGTAGAGCTGAATGAAGATAATGCTCCAAGTCGATTTATTGAGGTAAACCCTGTTGGGTGTAGAAGATTTGGATATAGTAGAGAAGAGTTGCTCTCATTATCATTTTCAAATGTAGTACCACAAGATTCTCAAATAATCGTAAGGTTATTAGAAAAAATTAAAAAGGGACAAACTTCCTTCACTTTGCAAGATGAATATGTTTTTCCAACAGGAAAAGTAATAACAACTGAGTTTAGTGTTCGTGTTTTTAACTTAAATGGTAAAAAAGTTTTCCTAAGTATTTCTCGTGATATCACTGAACGGCTAAAAACAGAAGAATTATTACGAAAATCTGAAAAACTTGCTGTTGTAGGACAATTAGCGACTGTAATGGCTCATGAGATTAATAATCCATTAACTGCAATGAAAGGGTTCATGCAATTACTAAAATCAACGGAAAATGAAAATAATCAAAGTTATATAAATATAGTATCATCAGAGATTGAGCGTATAGAGAGTATTACAACTGAATTTATGGCGGTAGCCAAACCACAGGTGGTAAAAATAAAACCTAATGATATTAGTGTGCTAATGGATCAAGTTTTAATGCTACTACAACCTCAAGCAATGATGAATAATATAAAAATTAGAATTGATCTTAACCCTGGTATTCCATTGATTTCATGTGAAGGAAATCAATTAAAGCAAGTATTTGTTAATATATTAAAAAATGCAATTGAATCTATGCCGATGGGAGGAGAAATTCTCATTCAATTAAATATACTTGATAATAATCAATTAAGTATTCGTTTTATCGATCAAGGGTGTGGGATTCCAAAAGAACGTATACCATACCTCGGAGAACCTTTTTATAGTATTAAAGAAGAGGGGATTGGCTTAGGGTTAATGATCTGTTATAAAATCATTGAAACACATCAGGGAAAGGTATTTATTGAGAGTGAAGTGAATAAGGGAACTACAGTTGAAGTCACTCTCCCTATTTGTACACTTCAAAATTAATACACTCTTTTACTGAAATTTTATAAATTTGTGAGCAGTTAGCTTTGGCTAGCTGCTTTTTTGCATATATTGTAATGGATTCTTCATATTACGGCTTTTTGATGTTTCATATATGGATTTTGTAGCTTTTAAGAACTCTGTAAGTGTTTTGTAATATTTACGAGAGACTTTTTTAACAGTTATGAGAGAGAAAAGAAAGATTTGTTATATATGATGAAATTAATCTTACTAGTAGGTGTTCTAATTGACCTAGAAACCAAGGAGGAAAAATAACAATGAAACAATTGAAGCCAGCAATTAGTGTATTAGGTAGTGTATCGATGGCACTGACTCTAGTATCTCCTGCTTTAGCAGATGTAAAACAACCGAATCCAGGAGGTACAGTTGAAATATTTAAAGAAAATGCAAATGCAAAAAAAGAAGATAAGAATTTCACGCTCGGATCTGATGGGGAGATAGGTTCGCTCATTACACAAAACATTGAAATGGCAAACAATGATTGGGACAAAGATGGTATTTCTAACGACTTAGAGATTAATGGTTATAAAATTGAATTCAATTCACAAACTGGAAAAAATGAAGCGAAAGCATGGGATCCTGAGAAGGATAAAGGGAAACCAAAATTTATATCGAATCCTATGAATGCAAATACGGATGGTGATCCTTTTACTGATATGTATGAGGTTGAGAATTATAACAACGATTCTGATACTAATTTCAATCCGATAGTTGCCAACATACCGAATTTGCAAATTGGTGTCAAACGAATTGAGGTAATTCCTATTGCAACCATTACGGATAATAATGGCGGATCAGTTAGCAGAGGGTGGGAAAAAAGTGTATCTACACAACATTCATTTAATGTAGGTTTAAGTGGTTCAGGTGGTGTAGAAGGCTCAGCAGCCGGCCCTGTTCCTTCCGGAAGTGTTTCAGCAAATGTGGGATATGGATATTCAAAAACAACTACGGAAACGGAGAGTTATACAAATAATTTTGATTGGTCTACGGCAACAACTGTGGATACAGCGAACGCAGCAAAATTACGGGTACATTTGGAATATAAGAATGTAGGAACAGCATCCGCTGAAAATGTTTCGCCACATTTTAATATTCGTTTAGGAAACAAAATTATTAATACTGTAAAGGCAACACAAGATCGTTATAAAGCAAACTATTTAAGTACAGAAAAAGGTGGACGGAATAAAACAGAAGTAGTAATTGACAGTTTAGAAGGACAAGCAGATGCAAATATTGTCTTATCTTTGGATGAATTAAAAGCTGTTGAACAAGGGGAACTTCTTTCGATTGAAGTTTTACCTACAAGTACAATGGATTTATCTATTGAAAAAGGTGAAGAAATTATGCATTTGGGGGATTCAGGGAGATATGAGTCTAGAGTGAATGCAGCTACTGAACAATTAGAAACAGATATAGGAAATATACCAAAGTTTAGGATATATACTCCTAAAGACAAATCCCTTGCTGATAAGCCAGTTTTATCCTATAACGAAGTTTTTCAACATGTAAATATAGATACGAAAAAAGTGAATCATATTGTAAACAAGGCTAAAAGTACTAATAACGTATCAGTGGTTTCAGCTAATAATGGAACTGATGCATTAAACGATTTAAAAGCGGGACAGGGAGATGGCGGTTATTTACATAAAGATTCTGTACACGGTGCTTTTGCAAAACTACAGCAACCAACATTAGTAGAAGGTAGTTATGATTCTGTGACGCAAAAGATTAGGGCAACAGTTTTACCGGGTTTATTTGGAGTGAGTAAAGAGATTCCTACTACGTATAACAAGAAATGGAATGCTCCATCACAAACAGTAACACTAGTTAAACGTGAGAATGGATTTACATATGAGTCTAGAGAAAATATACACCCTATTAAATCTGAAATTGCTGCGCACAGAAAAGTTACATTTGAAATCAATGACGCACACAATTTAACGCCTATACAAAAGATTGATACTGAAATTAAAGCTAATAAAGAATTTGAAGATTATGTAGTAGATAATTCAGGTGAATTTGTTACAGAAGGAGTTCCTTATACTGTGGCCTCATATGGAAATACAGCTTATTGGGGAAGTCATCATGCCGGGAATAAATGGGAGTATCTTTGGTCTGAAAAATCTAGTGATGAAAAAGTGAATGTAATTATTGAAAGAGTAGGTCAACCTAAACCTGGAAAACCAATTAAAAAGGATGAAGAGGTATTAATTAAATTTCAAAATCCTATTTATTCAGATTATGCATATTTAAAACTTCAAGATAGTTATATCCATTTAGATCAAAAACAGAACGCAAGTACTTTTAAATTTAATCATGCATATCCAAAGAATTTCACTGGACACCATAAGCAATGGAACATACTATCTAATGGTAACAAGTTAAAGGTAGGATATTTAATCGATTATATGAAATATGGTAATGGAGAGAATGGGACTGATACTATAGCATGGAATCTATCAAGAGTTCAGTAATAGGTAATAGTTCTGTTGCTAAGTTTGGAAAGAGAAACGGAAATGAATTGAATCCGAAAAGTTAGATACGATAATTTAGGTTACTAATAAGGAATGAGTTCGATGTTAAATCGGACTCATTTCTTTTAATTTATATGATTTAGTAACTACTATTTTAAATACTTATCTAGTCATATAAGTAATCAAATGTTAAGATTACTATCTATATTACATAATTTATTTTTCGAATTTTCATTTGTTTTGAGGCTGAAATGTGGAATTCTGATTTATTTATGTGATTAGTTTCTATATCTTTACCTATAAAGATATTTTTATTGAATAATAGAAAAAAATTTTGTGTTATTGGTGAAAAAGAAGTGAGGATAGTATATGAAGAAAAGAATTTTAATCGTAGAAGATGAAGAAAATATTCGAGAAGTATGCAAACGATATTTAGAAAGAGAAGAATATGAAGTTTATACAGCTGTAAATGGTAAAGAAGGTTGGGATTTATTTCTTACACATCAACCAGATTTAATTATATTAGATTTGATGATGCCAAAAAAAGATGGATGGGAATTATGTGAGGAAATTCGTCAACAGTCAAATGTCCCTATTATTATGTTAACTGCTAAGGGAGAGGAAAGGGATCGGATTTTAGGCTTAACAATGGGGGCAGATGATTATTTAACAAAGCCATTTTCCCCTCGTGAATTAGTATTAAGGGTTCAAATTATACTAAGAAGAGGAAGTCATGTGCCAATACAAGCGAAAGAATCCCTGTTGGAAGTGATAGAGTTTCCAGATTTAAAAATATACCCAAAGACAAGATATGTACTTGTTTGTGATAAGGAAGTGGAGTTAACGGTGAAAGAGTTTGAAGTACTTTATCTCATGGCAAAGCATCCAAAACAAGTATTTTCTCGCTCGCAGCTTCTTGAATTAATTTGGGATTTTGGACATGAAGGGGCATCAAACACAGTTACCGTATTAGTGAGTCGTTTACGTGAAAAGCTCGAGAAGCATACGATAAAGAATCGTTGGATTCATACGGTCTGGGGTATAGGATATCGCTTTGAGCCAAATGGAGGAAATGAAACATGAGATTACGTATTCAATTGTTACTCATGAATCTATTAAGTACCAGTATTATGGTAATTGCTATATGGTATAGTGAGACCAAAATGTTACTTGAACAGGAACAAACGCGGTTATTAACAGTAATTGCATTTGTGGCATTCATTATTTCAACGTTTATTTATTGGTTAATGACACGTCCTATCATGAGATCTATACAAAATTTAATAAAATTGACGAAACAATTTAGTGATAGACACTTTGAAACAATGTATATAATTGGGCAAGAACCACGTGAGTTTAAAGAATTAGCAACAGCCTTTCAACAGATGGCAAAAAAATTAGAAGAAGGGTTTACTAAGTTAGAGGAACAGGAAAACTCTCGTAAGGAGCTAATTACCAATATCTCACATGACTTACGAACACCTATGGCTAGTATGCAAATGATGATAGAAGCATTACAAGATAACCTGATTGAAGATCCTGAAATGAAAAAGCAATACTTAGCAACGGTTTTAAAAGAAATAGAAAGATTAAATGGATTAATTAACGACTTATTTGATCTTTCAAAGTTAGAGTTTGAGCAAGTAGATTTTCACCCAAGTTTCACACATTTAGATAAAGTTCTATTAGATGTATTAGAGTCACATTCTGTCTTATTAGGGGACAAACAAATCCATGTGCAATTGGAGGTCCCTGATACATTACCTCAACTTTTGATTATGCCTTGTAAAATAGAAAGGGTCATAGGTAATTTATTACATAATGCAATTCGATATTCTCCTATCTCTGGAACAATCGAGTTGACTGTAGTGGAAAATAAACTAACTCAAAAGGTCCAATTCACTTTGCGGGATGAAGGAATAGGAATTTCTCCAAATGATCAATTACGTGTATTTGAACGCTTTTTTAGAACAGATCGATCAAGAAGTTCACAATCTGGAGGTTCCGGACTTGGATTAGCTATTGCAAAATCATTAATTGAAATGCACAAAGGGGAAATTGGTGTAAGGAATCGCGCAGATGGTAAGCAGGGAAGTGAATTTTGGTTCACTCTTCCCATCACATCAGTAAAAAAATAAGATGGCTGAAAGACTTTTGTAACATTTATGTTAGAAAAATGAAAGACCTTCTTGTTAACATACTACTACACAGTATGTTACAGGAGGTTTTTTACTTTATGAAAAGAAAATATGTATGGCTTATAGGTGGTTTGATAATTGTATTGGGGATTTTATGGTCATTGTTCCGACCAGAGAAATTATTTATTGATAAGCACGTAAATGAATCATTGCCACAAGCAGAGATACAATCAACTGAAATAAAGCAGCAAAGTGATCGAGTAATAAGGGAAGGTCAGTTTCAAAACGGTGTCCATGAAACAACCGGAACGGCAAAAATTCACCAATTAGCAGATGGAAAACGTGTTTTACGACTTTCTAATTTTGCAACATCTAATGGGCCAGATGTACGAGTTGTATTAGTTCCTACAAATCGTTTGAAAAATAATGAAGACGTGAAAAACTATCAGTATATTGAATTAGGAAAATTAAAGGGAAATAAAGGAGATCAAAACTACGAAATTCCTGAAGGAATAGATGTAAATGAATATGGTTCGGTTTCTGTTTGGTGTAAAAGATTTAATGAAAACTTTGGTGCGGTTTATTTTAATAATTAAATATGAACTTAAAATATCCTTTTACAGGAGGAATTCATATGGGTTATGGTAGTAGCTGCAGCGGACTTAGTTGCTAAGAAGGGCACTTATAAGAGTGTCTTTTTCATATTTCTCAATTTTGGTATATTTTAAGGCTATTGGACGTTTACGGAGAGATTTTATCATTTTAGCAAGAAGACTCCTTCTTACATAAATGGACTAAGCATTCGCTCATTTCCACACATTGGTTCGAGCACTTTCATCTTTTTATCTTTTACAAAAGAAAGGAAAAAATCTAGTTCCTTTCCTTTTACAATTGACTTATTTATTTCATACATTCTTGTACATAGTTCAATGTAATATTCAACCATTCCTTTTTGACCCTTTATCTTTACTTATAAATTGATCATTCTTAATAATCTTACCATTTAAGGGTGAAATTTCATATTTATTATTTTACTCTTAAAAACATATGTATAATGTATTCACAACTAGTCAACATAAGGCATCAGTATCGGTAGCAAGTGTAAAAGTAAATCACTACTATCACAAGGAATCAGCCTTTTTACTCTATTCATTTTTTTATACATTTCTATCCTGGCGCGCTTTTAAGGTTCTCGTTTGTTACTGGATTAGCCGAAAAACTGTATAAAATCTTGCATACCCTTAGTGTGCTTTTTTTCGAAGCGCTGGAAAGCCCCTTTTAAGAAAAAAGAAAAGATACCCTAAGATGCCTTTTCTAATAGTTTTTTAACAGAAGCAACTGCATCCGATAATGATTAATAGAATAAATAATACAACTAATAAAGCAAAACCGCAGCCTTCACCGCAAGTACCACCATATCCCATAATAATAGTTCCTCCTTTAGATAAGAGGGCAAAACTAGGGTTCATTCCATGTATTTTAACAGGTTCACTTTACCTTAAGTTTTTAGGGATTAATTGAGCAGGTGCTTTTGAAAAAAAGAAAAGACCCCAAGGGCGCCTTCCTCCGGCCTGAACAATTTTAATTTTAATAATATGTATTGGACTCCTATCCAAATATAATTTTACCATGTTAAGTTGTTTTGTTCTGGGGTATCATTATATCGCTATATACCTAAAAATACTTACTACCCATTCTTGTTATAAATATTGTTCTGCCAAGGTTAATAGGGGTAGTACCACATGCCCATCAAGCTAAAATTTTGAAGTAGACCCAAAATGAAATTTTCCTTTCTCTACAGCTAGTTATTTTGAGAAATGAGCTCATTTTTTTGTACGATACATTTTTTAACTAATTTTGGTTAAGTTATTTTCAAAGAGGTTATTGCTAATTCAATGGATATATCTATATAACACTATGCCTGATTTTTAAAATAGAAATTTCTTAAAAACTATATGTAACTTCTTTCTGAAAGGAAGGTATTATCAATTGAAACCGTATGGAAAAATACCTGATAACTCTATAAAATCTTTACAGGATTTAATGCAATTACTAAAAAAATCTAAAGATTTTATAACATTGGAAATTACTTCCGATAATTCCTCTATAGTCATTTCATATTTTAGAACCTTAATCGATGTAAATATATTTCATGAAGAGGTTTTGACTTATATAAAAGAGAAGAGCTTCAATTCGTTACAAGATATTCGGTCTGTCTTACCCTTTGAAAATTCAAAAATAACAAATCAAATTGAAGATATTCAGGATAGTATTTTAAATGGCTATATACTTATTCAGTTCGATACAGATAAACTAAATTGTTTGTTAGTAAATGTGTCAAAGAAAGAAAAAAGGGATATTACAAAAGCTGAAATTGAATATAATATTGTGGGTCCGCAAATCGCATTTGTCGAAGATTTAGATGTAAATTTAAATTTAGTACGTAGAAAGCTTCCAACACCTTATTTACAAATGAAAGAATTGAAAGTAGGATCTCTCTCTAACACAACTGTTGCGATTGTATTTATTGAGGGAATTGTAAATGATCAAAATCTACAAGAAATTATAAAAAGGGTAAGTCAAATAAAAACAGACCATGTTTTGGATAGTACTTATTTGATGCAGTTAATTGCAGACAACCCGAATTCTATATTCCCTCAATTTTTGAATACAGAACGTCCGGACCGTGTGGCAGCTGTATTAGCAGAAGGGAAAATTGCACTTCTTGTAGATGGCTCGCCTTATGCCATCACTCTTCCAACAACATTAATTGATTTTTTTTCTACGACAGAAGATTACACCATGCCTTGGATTATAGCCTCTTTTTTTCGTCTATTAAGGCTTTTTGCTTTTATATTTTCTGTCTTAACGACGCCATTATATGTCTCGATCTTAACATATCATTACGAGCTTATCCCAAAAGAACTTCTTGAAACGTTAATCATATCGAGAAGTAAAGTACCTTTTCCTCCATTAATTGAAGCACTTTTTTTAGAAATAACGATTGAATTACTGAGAGAAGCAGGGGCACGTTTACCAACTAAAGTGGGTTTAACTGTCGGTATCGTAGGTGGTATTGTAATTGGACAAGCATCGGTAGAAGCAAGTCTTACAAGTAACGTACTTATTATCATTGTTGCACTTTCAGCTCTTAGTTCATTTACAGCACCAATATATCGAATTGGTAATACAATTCGAGTAATTCGTTTTCCTTTTATAATATCTGCACACCTATTGGGCTTATTAGGAATTGTTTTAACAAGTTCTTTCCTTTTAGTACGCTTATTACGTACAGAATCATTAAGACGTCCTTATTTGTTCCCTTTTTATCCTACACGTCCTACAGATTGGAAAGACAGCATTATACGTATGCCAATCTCAGCGATGTTTCGACGTCCTATTTTTTCAAGGTCTAAACAGCGTTTTCGCTTTAATCCAGAAGAGGTAGAGAAAAATAAAATCATATCACGAAATGATTTTGATGATTGAAATTAACAGGGAGGAGCATTATGAAACAGATCCCAATTGAGTATCAAGTCTCGCCATATATGGTATTTTTTTTAATTATTACTATACAGTTGGGAGTTGGTATGCTTGGTTTTGAAAGGATTAGTGCAAAATTAGTTGGAAATGATGCGTGGATTAGCACGCTACTTTTTGGAATATCTGTTAATGTTATGATTTGGATCATATATCAGATTTTAAATCAGGGTAATGGAGACATCATTGCAATCAATCAAAACGTACTTGGAAAATGGATTGGTGGATTGCTCAACTTCATTTTTTTATCCTATATTGTATTGTTAGGTGCAACAACACTACATACTTATATCGAAGTAGTACATGTTTGGATGTTTCCTTCAATTTCATCTTGGGTTATAGCAGGGGCTTTTTTGGGTCTATGTTATTACATTGTTACTGGAGGATTTCGTGTAGTTGCCGGAATCGGCTTCTTTGGAATCGTTATCCCAAGCATTCTAATCTTCACATTTTTTTATCCTTTGCAGTATGCAGATTTCCAGAATTTATTTCCAATTGCACAGCATTCATTCCTAGAAATTATGAAAGGAATGAAAGGAAATATGTTTAGTTTTTTTGGATTTGAAATGTTATTGCTGTACTACCCATTTATTAAAAAGGCAAAAACGTCTCAAAAATATGCGCACTATGCAAATTTAGTAACGACTATTGTCTACACATACCTTATGATTTTAACTCTTGCATTTTTTAGTGAAAAACAACTAGCGAGTGCGATATGGGCATATTTAAGCATGATTAAAATTATACAATTTCCCTTTATAGAGCGGTTTGAATACATTATTGTTTCTGTTTGGGCTTTTTTTATATTACCCAATGTTTCCTTTACATTATGGGGAGTAAGTCGTGGTATAAAAGAGGCACTGGGAATAAAGCAAAAATATGTTTTGCCAGTTATCATCCTATTCATCTTTGTTTTATCATTTTTCTTGAATAATCGTAATAAAATTAACTTATTAAATACTTGGACAGGTCAAATGGGCTTTGTATATATATATGTATACCTACCTGTACTATGGCTAATTCAAACGGCCAAAATAAAGTTAAGGAGATAAACATGAAGCGATGGATACTTTTCCTTATATTAAGTGTCTTCTTAATAGGTTGTGCTAAAACGAAAATTGTGGATGACATTGACTTAGTTCAAGTTGCGGCATATGATACCGAAGCAGAAGGTAAGCTAAAAGGAACCTTTGCGATTTCAGCTTATAAAGGAGGCGGGGAAGGTGAAACAAAAATCTATTCAGCATCAGGCCAGACTGGTAGAGAAGTTCTTGCAAGAGCATCCGAAAAATCTTCTGGACCTCTAGAGTTGGGGCAATTGCGTGTTATTATATTTAATGAAAAAATAATTGAAAAGGGAATGCAGGAAATTTTAGAGACTTTGAACCGAAATCCTAGTGTAGGAAATGCAATTTATTTAGCAATTACAAATGTAAAAGGGGAATCACTATTAAAGGGGAACTATTCTAAAGAAAAAGAAATTGCTTCCTATCTATCCTCTTTACTGGAGCAAAATATGGACAATGGAACGCAGCCCAAAACAAATTTTTTTATGTTTTTAAACCAACTTAATGATGATGCGAGAGATTCCTATTTACCGATAATATCTAAAAAAGGTAACGTGTTGGAGTTAGATGGAATAGCACTTTTTAAAAGATGTAAAATGGTTGATAAAGTGAACCCTAAAGATTTATTTGTATTTAAATTGTTGACAGATAATTTTAAACAAGGTACATACCAATTCAAACTACCTGGTTCTTCAAATACTCACGCTACGATAGAGAATATAAAAGCTAGAACAAAATATAAGATGGAGGGGAATAGTAAGCATCCATTCGTAAATGCTCATATTCAAGTTAAAGCTGAAATTCAAGAATTTACAAAAACAAAAAATCTAGATAATCCTAAAGAAATAAAAAAATTAGAAAAAATTATGGAAAAAGAAATAGAAAAAAAAGCAACTACATTGATAAAGAGATTTATTAAAAAAGACACAGATCCTATAGGACTTAGAAAGCTTGGTAGAACTCACGTAAGAAAATGGAACAGTCAAGAATGGGAAGAATCCTATAAAGATTTACGTTTTCGTGTAACAGCTGATGTAAAAGTAACCCAATCTGGTGTCACAGAATAAATCAAATAAGATATGGGAAATTTTAATAAAAAATATAGTCTCGCAGGAGATTAGGGAGAAGAGAAACGATTAACAAAGAATTTCATAAACATTAAGATGCTTTGTTAATCGTTTTTATACCTGTAGTTTTATCACTTATAGTAATCATAATTATAATAAAAGAACAACGAAACAAATTCCCGATACCACATAATTATAAGAGGACAATAAAGCATCAAGATATAATGTATGCTTTGTCTGGAAAAAGGAATTAAGTACTTCAAGGTTAAACACTTAACTTTAAAATAGTAAATTCGTTGCTTGTAGCACTTCAACTAGACTGTGTCCCCGAAAGTTAGAAAGGTCGGTTTGTTAAGTAGCCTCTAGGGAATGAGCCTAGTACAATACCGGATTCATTCCCTTTTATTTTTCCTTGATTCTTTCATGATTATAGTACTTGATATACTTTGCTAATTCTTGTTTGAATTCTGTTGTACTTTCAAATTCTCTCGATACAGAAATAGACATACAAAAACGCCATTCTTTCTTATAAATCTACAGAAAGAATGGCGTATTCTTCGAACGTGAGTTCCTTTATTGAAAAGCTTTAGTTCTATATGACAGATAAAAGGGAAAGCAACGCTAAAATAGCGAGAAGTCCTTGTTTCATGATAATTGATTTATTGGATGTGAGACCTCCGAAAATAGCTGCTACCCCACACAAATGATGAAAAATAATTGAATCATATAACCAATGGGATTGTTTCCAAGTATAAGTCCCCAAATGAGGCCAGCTGCTAAGAATCCATTATATAAACCGTTTACAAATTAATTGTCTAAGTATTTCTAAGTTTAAAGAGTGCAGTGTCTTCATTTTTTATTGAATTAACTTTTACATGTTGGTTCAATATTTTCTATTCTCTTGGAACTTAGTTCTCGTTTACTTCTCACAAAAGCAATAAAATCTATTATCTCTTCTGTTGACAGTGCTTCTCCATCTACTAAAAGTGTTGCATCTGGATCGTTTAGGAGTCTTGTAATATCAATTACATCTTTGTTTTGATGTGAATGTTCAATTCGACCTAATATATAATCTACAGATGTATCAAATAAATCGGCTATTTTAGATAAAGATTGTAATGAAGGTAATCTATAACCATTTTCATAACCAGCATAGGTGCTTTTCGCAATCCCAAGTCGATCTGCTGTCTCTTGTAAGGACCATTTTTGATTTTTTCTTAATTTAGATAAACGTTCCAGCATTCGTCTCATACCCCATCTAATTTTATTAAATTAATTATAGCATAGAAAAAGAATCAAGAATAGAAAAAAAGTACGCGTATTGAATACAAAATCTTGATTAATTCAAATTAAGTTCTATAATGATAAATATAAATACGCATTACGCGAACGATATATCGTTGTTTATTTTATGGAGGGGTTGTGTATGAAGAAAATTTTATTACTTGCAACTGGTGGGACAATTGCATCTGTGGAGGGGAATGAGGGGCTTGTTCCAGGATTGTCTGCTGAGGAATTATTGAATTATTTTTCGAAGTCTTCTCGAAACTTAGAAATAGATTGCAAAATCTTAATGAATATTGATAGTACCAATATGCAACCTGAGCACTGGAAAGAAATAGCTAATGCTGTTTTTAATCACTATGATGACTATGACGGGTTTGTGATTACACATGGAACGGATACGTTAGCTTATACATCTTCCGCGTTATCTTATATGCTGCAAGGTTTAAGAAAACCAGTTGTTTTAACAGGTTCACAAGTACCTATTAGTTTTAAAAAGACAGATGCAAAGAAAAATGTAGCTGATGCTCTTAGATTTGCCTGTGAGGATGTTGGCGGTGTGTTTATTGTTTTTGATAGTAGGGTGATTATTGGGACGAGAGCAGTTAAAATGCGAACAAAAAGTTATGATGCATTTGAAAGTGTGAATTATCCATATGTTGCTGAGGTAAATGAAGATGAAGTGAAATATCATTGGAAGCCAACGTCCCCCCATAATGAACTTTCAATAAATACTAATTTATGTACGGATGTTTTTCTTATGAAATTGTATCCAGGTACAAAGCCAGAGATATTTGATTGCTTAAAAGATTTGTATAAAGGAATTATTATTGAAAGTTTTGGAAACGGTGGATTACCTTTTGAAGGAAGGAACTTGCTTTCGAAAATTCAAGAGTTGACTGAAATGGGGATTGCTGTAGTGATTACTACTCAATGCCTGGAAGAAGGAGAAGACATACTTCTCTATGAAGTAGGACGGAAAGTGGCACAACATCAAGTAATATTGTCTGGAGATATGAATACGGAAGCCATCATAGCAAAATTGATGTGGGCGCTTGGGAAAACTAATAAATTAGAAGAGATTAAAAAAATTATTGAAGAGCCTTTAGCCTACGATTTAACAATAAAATCTGATAAGGATTGGTAATGACTTCATATGATTTATTTAGGTTTTACATTTAATATGGGGGAGAAATTAAAATGGCAATGACAAACAAGAACGTGCGAGTGGAGAATGATTTTTTGGGAGGAAAGGAATTACCTATTGAGGCATATTACGGAATTCAGACTTTACGCGCTGTTGAAAATTTCCCGATTACAGGGTATAAAATTCATGAAAGTTTAATTAGAGCGTTCGCAATTGTAAAAAAAGCAGCAGCGCTTGCTAATACAGATGTAGGAAGATTGGAATTGAACAAGGGTGGCGTGATCGCAGAAGCTGCTCAAGAAATTCTTGATGGAAAATGGCACGATCATTTCATCGTCGATCCAATTCAGGGTGGAGCAGGTACTTCAATGAACATGAATGCAAATGAAGTCATTGCCAATCGTGCTCTTGAATTATTAGGAATGGAAAAGGGAGACTATCATTATATTAGTCCAAATAGCCATGTAAATATGGCCCAATCAACAAATGATGCATTCCCAACGGCGATTCATATCGCGACGTTAAATGCATTAGAAGGCTTATTACAAACGATGGGTTATATGCATGATGTATTTGAATTAAAAGCAGAACAGTTTGACCATGTTATTAAAATGGGTCGTACACATTTACAAGATGCGGTGCCAATTCGTCTTGGACAAGAGTTTAAAGCATACTCTCGCGTACTTGAACGTGATATGAAACGAATTCAACAATCGCGTCAACATTTATATGAAGTAAATATGGGGGCAACTGCAGTTGGTACAGGCTTAAATGCAGATCCAGAATATATTGAAGCAGTTGTAAAACATTTAGCTGCAATTAGTGAATTACCGCTTGTTGGTGCAGAAGATTTAGTAGATGCGACGCAAAATACGG
>NZ_QXCO01000103.1:0-370 GCF_003458115.1 Bacillus sp. ISO11
CAATCGAGCCCATAATTACAATATAAAATACCGCACAAAAGAAGATTAAAATGTATTTTAATGTCTTGTTCATATTAGTACCGTCCTAAAAGAGGGTTATTTGGATTTTAATATCGTATGTAAAAAAAGTGCATTTATACAAGGGAAGGGTAGCTAGCAAAAGTAAAACAAAATCTTTATTTAAAAACTAAAGTGCGCTTTTTAAAGCGTTCCTTAAGAAAAATAAAAAAGAATACCTCATGATTAATCTGTACCCTTTGTAAAGGACATTTTGAAAAAAGTTAGGCAACATCAAGAAGATGATTTCTGTATCCAACAGGAGTCATCTTTTTTAAATTCCATTGATATCTATAATGATTATAATACGTCA
>NZ_QXCO01000104.1:0-370 GCF_003458115.1 Bacillus sp. ISO11
CCTCGTCTTCTTCGTCTTCTTCGTCTTCTTCGTCTTCTTCGTCTTCTTCGTCTTCTTCGTCTTCTTCGTCTTCCTCGTCTTCCTCGTCTTCTTCGTCTTCCTCGTCTTCTTCGTCTTCTTCGTCTTCTTCGTCTTCTTCGTCTTCTTCGTCTTCTTCGTCTTCTTCGTCTTCCTCGTCTTCCTCGTCTTCTTCGTCTTCTTCGTCTTCTTCGTCTTCTTCGTCTTCTTCGTCTTCTTCGTCTTCCTCGTCTTCCTCGTCTTCTTCGTCTTCTTCGTCTTCTTCGTCTTCTTCGTCTTCTTCGTCTTCTTCGTCTTCCTCGTCTTCTTCGTCTTCTTCGTCTTCTTCGTCTTCTTCGTCTTCTTCGTCTTC
>NZ_QXCO01000105.1:0-352 GCF_003458115.1 Bacillus sp. ISO11
TATCAAAAGCTAGTTAAAAAGCTAAACCTTGGACAATCCATGTCAAGAAGAGGAAACTGTTGGGATAACGCCCCACAAGAATCATTTTTTGGTCATCTGAAAGATGAAGCTCATATAAAACCTTGCGTGTCCTTTAATGAATTGAAACAAGAGATTAAGAAATATATGACGTATTATAATCATTATAGATATCAATGGAATTTAAAAAAGATGACTCCTGTTGGATGGTCTTACCCCTGTCAAGTAGACAGTAATAGATTAGGTGTCTTTTCATTAAGCAGCCTTAGTTCCAAATTCAATAGGACTAAGGTTGTTTAATCTTTTTTGAAATCTTTTGTTATTGTAATAGCCC
>NZ_QXCO01000106.1:0-328 GCF_003458115.1 Bacillus sp. ISO11
TCGGCGTTAGTCCCGTCCTTCATCGACTCCTAGTGTCAAGGCATCCACCGTGCGCCCTTTCTAACTTAACCAAACTAAAAATTAAAAAATATGAGCTACACTGTTATCTAGTTTTCAAAGAACATACATTTATATATGAGAGATAGTTCTCTCAAAACTGAACAAAACGAAACACGGAAACTTTATTGATGAACAGCGTTCATCAATTCTCCATAGAAAGGAGGTGATCCAGCCGCACCTTCCGATACGGCTACCTTGTTACGACTTCACCCCAATCATCTGTCCCACCTTAGGCGGCTGGCTCCAAAAAGGTTACCCCACCGACTTC
>NZ_QXCO01000044.1:0-34417 GCF_003458115.1 Bacillus sp. ISO11
GACGTGGAAACTGTTTTGATAATGCGTGTATCGAATCATTCTTCTCACATTTAAAAACAGAGAAGTTGTATTTAGTGTGCCCAAAAACATATGAAATGGCCTACCGAGCAATTCAAGAATATATTCAGTTTTATAATACAGAAAGATTCCAAGAAAAACTTCACGGCCTTTCCCCGATAGAATATCGGGAAAAGGCCGTGGCATAATACTCTTTTTATTTCTGTCTACTTGACAGGGAGATGACCACATCCCCTCTTTTTTATACGTCATAATTCACTACATAATGCTGCATCTCTGTATTGTAGTAGCCTTCGCTATATTCAATTACTTCGCCAACTTCATCATAAGAATAGCGCATACGTTTTAATAACGCTGTCCCCTCTTTTTCACCTAGCGCTTCTGCAACGAAACTAGGCGCGAGTCCAACAGCGAATTCATCTCTGAAGTTTTCTAAGTGAATGCCTCGGTCTTCAACTAAATCATAAAGCGATTGCAAGTCAAAGTCCGATAAATCTGTACTTGCCATTCCTGCTGAGAAATAGTGCGTATAATGAATGTAAGGTGCATCATTTAACGTATATAAACGTTCAATACGAAAACTCTCCTTGCCGAATAATCGAAATGGCACCGTTCCTTCTTCATTATGAACGATTTCTGCTTTTATCAATTTCTTTTGTACTTTATATCCTTCTTCCACTAACACTTCAGTAAATTTCTTACCCTTTGACAACTTTGTCGCAGAAGTATTGCGGATAACTTTCGTTCCTTTACCGCTTTTCTTTTCCAAATATCCTTCTTGAGCGAGTTCTTTAATCGCATTTCGCACTGTAATTTTACTCACTTTGAACTCTTCTTCTAACTGCGGTTCGGAAGGAATATTCGTATGAATCGCATATACACCATGCAATATTCGATCACGAATAATATTTTTTATTTGTAAATATAATGGTCCTTTTTTCCTCGTTACGTTCACCGTTACACCCACTACCTTTCTACATCACCTACTGATGCCGTCATTGCCCGAAGTATATCCTTCTCTGATGACATTGGCGTATCACCGACGATTGTATGTGCAAGCATTCCAGCTGCTGACGCAAATGAAACAGCTTTCTCTGGTGCAAACTCTTTTATCTCGCCATGAATAATCCCGCTCGTATAAGCATCTCCAGCACCTATTCTATCATATACAGAAAACGCAAGTGTTTTTGCAAAAGTGAACGCACCATCTTTACATATAAATCCGCGAAGCGAGTGTGTATTATCACTATTAATAGAGCGATGTGTACCAGCGATTGTAGCAATATGATATGTTTCAGCCACCTTTGGAATAAGATCAATAAGTTGTGCTTCTCGCTCCGTCTCCTCTGTTTTCATTCCAAGAACGAACATTGCATCTTTTTCATTCATCATAACGATATCAGCAAGAGCCAGCATTTCTTCATAATGTGGTTTCGCCTGCTCATACCCATCTTCTCCCCAAAGAGATGGACGATAGTTGCAATCAAAAACGACAGTGCCTCCGTTGTCTTTCACTGCTTTCGCTAAAGATTTCATATGATGGCGTACAGTATCATTCATCGCAAGTGTAATCCCGCAAAAATGAACGATATCAATTTCCTTTGCGATTTCTTCAAATTGATACATGTCTTCACATGCCGTATTGAAGCTACTTTCTAATCGATTTGAATATGTAACGCGGCTTGCACGTGCACCAAATCCATTTTCTAAAAAGTACATGCCGACATATTTGCCATCTCTTGAAACAAGTGAGGTTTGCACACCTAATTTTTGAATGTAAGATAATGCAGCATCTCCAACCGAATTTTCTGGTAAAGTTGAAATAAGAAAGCCTTCATGCCCGAGATGAGAAAGTGCCGCTGCCACGTTCACACCTGTACCAGAAAAGGAGTAATTTAATGTGTTAGCTTGCGACAATAACTCATATCCTGGTACTTGCAGGCGCATCATTACTTCACCAAATGCTGCAATTTTCTTACGCATATTGATCAACTAACTTCTTCACGACTGCTAATAATTCACGCACATCTTCTACTTTCGTGTTACCAGTTTCTTTATCAATAATAGAAGAGTACACGTGCGGGATAACTTGCTCTACGTTTGCTTCAAGCGCAATACGTACAATTGTTTCGAAGTTTTCTTTATCAATTCCGCCTGTTGGCTCTAATGCAAATCCTTCTTCTGCACAAGCCTTCGCAACTGCGCGATATTCTTCCTCATGAGCTAAACCTTTCATTGGGAAGTATTTCAATGAATTTCCGCCCATATCACGTACAAGTGCAATTGCTGTTTTAATTGGAACGATTGCTTTTTCTTCTCCAGCTGCGCTAATTGGACCAGTAGAAATATTTACGTAACCCACTTTTCCTGTTGGGGATACTAAACTATTAATCCAGCTATCTTTTTCGCCAAGATTTGCACGTGTCGCTCCAACTGAAGGGAACACTTGGTTAATATGGCTGCCAGGATAATGCTTCGCAATTTCAGCTACAACTGCCGCTTGGCGATTATCTCCTGCTCCTAGTCCGATTGATACAGCGTCATCAATTTCTTTTCCGTATGCTTTCATCGCTGTAACGGCTTCTTCTACTGTTGGGTAGTCTTTTGATAATACCCCCACTACTACATACCCTTCTGCTGCTTCAAAAATATCTTTCGCATTTCGGGTATTGTTCGCTAATACATTTAATGCTACGCGGCCTTTATAAAAACGTTTTTGAATATTTGTCATTTTAGTTTCCCCCTACAATTTCTCTCAATTTTTCTTCAATTACATGTATGTCATCACCTTGAAGTGGACGTGGATCAATATCAAAGAATCCTTGTCTTACTCCGTAATCACGTGTATAGATTGCGATTTCCCCTTCGCGTAATGCTGTCACAACGTCTTTTGCCGATTTATTTAACTCTTTTTCGTTAATATGAATACGTGCTCTAAAGATTGCTCTTCCGGCTTCATCTTGAACGATCGTTACATTTACACCTTTTAATTCTTTTAGCGGCATAAGTACTTGTAGCAATTCTTTTTCTTGCTCACTTTTATCTTCTTTTACGCCGTACTCATCAAGCGCTTGAAGTAAGCCGAAAGTTGTTTCTTTCCCAACTTTCATACTTCTTCCGATGCAATGTAATTGCACTTTCAGCCATTCGATATATTTTCGTTTACCGCCAACAATACCAGAAGTAGGTCCTTCAATTGCCTTTGAACCACTATAAATGGCAAGGTCTGAATACTTCACATATTTTTGAATGTCTTCTTCAGCTGCCGCATCAACGATAAGTGGTACGTTATTTCGCTGCGCTACTTCCCATGCTTCTTCAACAGAAATCATATTTTTTTGCACTGCATGATGTGATTTCACATACAGAATCGCTGCTGTATTTTCACCAATTGCATCTTCAATATGCTCTGCTTTCCCTTCATTTGCGTAACCCACTTCAACAAGCTTACCGCCGCCTAAATAAATCATCGTTTCAACTGGAGCACCGTATTGAACGTTATGACCTTTTAACATAATTACTTCGTTTTTCGCGATTACTTCTTGATGAAGTCTTTCACTTTTACGGCGATTTCCTTCCGTCACGATACCAGCGATAGAAAGCGCAATGCCACTCGATGCTGAGTTCACAACGACCGCTGCCTCTGAATCTAGAATTCTCGCAATATGGTCTCCCGCTTTATCTACTAAATCAGCAATTTCCACATAATTTTGTCCACCATGTTTCATCGCATCCATAACTGTATCTGTAGGAGCGGATACACCTAAAATACTCATTCTACCGCTCGCATTAATTACTCTTTTTAATCCGTACTTAGCATTCAATGAATGACCCATTGATTACAACCCCTTTCGTATCAATCCTTCTTTCAGCAATGCGCTGATCCCCTTCTGAATCAATTAACGTAACCTTCTCATCTTTCACTGTAAATAAAGTTAAGTTTGCAATATCTCCTTCTTGAATGCGGCCAAGCTCTGGTTTTTTCAGCCACTCTGCTGCATTTTTCGTAACCGCGTCAATTACTTCTTCTAGCGGATAACCTAAGTAAAGGAATTTCGAAAGAACGTGAGCCATACTATACACGGGACCGTGTATACGATTCTTCCGGTAAATATCTGTACTAATTGTATTAAAAGCAATACCGTGATGCTTCGCCGCCTCTGCTACTTTAAAAGAAAAACTAGCATTGCCGTGACCAACATCTAAATGAACACCACGATTCACTGCATCTAGTAATACAGGTAGCGGTTTGCCTTCTTCATCGAATAAATTATTTTCTTTCCCGTTTAAGTAATGTGTAATGACATCATCTTTTTCTAAAAGAGGTACAACTTCCTCAATGCGAGGAGGCGCTGAACCGATATGTACCATAATTGGTAATGATGTTTCACGAGATAAAGAGCGTGCAACATGAAGCGGTTCAATTCCACTATCACAAACGACACTTTTACTCATTCTCGCCTTTAACCCAACGATTACATCTTTATACTTTTCTACTGCTTCTATTACTTTCTCTTTATCTATCCATTCCATATTGGATAATTCATCGATTCGTTTCAAACCGATACGAGAAATATTTAAAAAGGCAAATAAATTCGTTTTTGCCTGCTCTCTACTTTTTACTAAATCTGCAATACGATCAGCACCGCAGCTACCCGCATCAACAATTGTCGTTACCCCTTGCTTAACGCCAATTTCATCCACCTCATCGCCATACGGATCAAACTCCGGAAAAGCATGAACATGTAAATCAATCCAACCACTCGATACGTAAGTACCAGAGTAATCAAGAACCTTTCCACCCTCGCCAGCACCAGCTTTCGTCACCTGTGCGATTTTATTATTTTCAATTACAATGTCAATCTCTTCCCCGTTCACACGTTTTACATTACGTAGTACGAATCGTTCTGTCATTGTACTTCCACCCTTTTCTATAAGAAGCCATAAGAATACGCTTACATTAAAGTTTCATTTTATATGTCTTTCACACGTTTAGCGTAACACAAAAAAAGGGAGAAGTAAATATAACGTTATAATGTTTGAAAGTGAATAAAAAGATGCTCCTTCAAAATGGTAATAGTATAGGAAATTATATCAACGATTTTTTGAATATATCTATCATAACTTACAATATATCAACGATTTTTCAATTATATCTATCATAACTTATAATATATCAACGATTCGACAAGGAATATCGATTTACCGACAAGAAACGTCAATTCCTTTCTTATATAAGAAAAGGCTGTCCCAAATGGCACAGCCTTCTTCTCTATTCCTGAACCGTCACAATAACCCCATCCATATTGTTCCCGGAAATTTCATACTGCTTGTTTGCTGGAACGTTCACTTTCGTATTCTCAGAAACTTTATAATAAGAAACAGTATATTTCTTACCTTCTACTTCAGTTGAAACCTCTTTTTCCTCTTTTAAAAACTCTAAATATTCCTCTAGTGTGAAATTCTTTTTTTGCATAATTGCGCTATGAGGTAGGCCAACATAACGGATATGCCATGGCTCATATTGAATTCCAGTAATGTTACTTTTATTTTTCGGATAACGTAATACAAAGCCATGCTTCCATACGTTCTCTTCGATCCATTTTCCTTCAGGCGCTTTCTCCATCTTCTTTTGCGTTGATCCAACGTCTAGTGATAATCCTAAATTATGTTCACTATATCCTGCTGGAAGCGCGTAATCAGATCCCATTTCTTTATATAATTTACTTTGTTCTTTAAAATCTCGATACCCACTACTCATTAAGAAATGCTGTACGCCATCTTTTCCAGCCGCATCGACAACGTTCAAAAACTTTTTTACAACATACTTTGATAAACGAAGATTTCTATCAAATATTACGTAGCCTCTTACTAATTCACTATTATGATTTACATTTATAATATCAGACCTAATACTATCTTTTTTTACTGGATAATCCCTATTAACTAATAATAAATCACCCTTATAAATTTGTTCCTTCGTAATCTCTTTCCTCTCGGTATTTGCCGCCTTTACTAGCTCATCTTTTCCGACAATTTTAACATCGATTTCCTTTTGAAATAACGGTGATATATAAAAGCCTACACATACTGTGCATGCTATAAAAAAAGAAATAAATACCCACTTTTTCATTTCTAGTTCCTCCTTAACGTAACTTACGTATAGAATAGAAAAAACTATTAAAATAAAAAGTGGGGTAAAGTTTAAATTTTTATTAAATTGTTAAGTTCTCTTCTTTTGGCAATCGCACTTCAAACATTGTTCTAACTACATTACTTTCAGCAGAAATCGTCCCGTCATGCTGCTCAACAATATTTTTCGCAATAAATAGCCCAAGGCCTGTACCACCTTGCTGCTCTGATCTTGCCTTATCACCTGTATAAAACATATCAAAAAGATACGGTAAATCTTCTTCTGGAATGCTGTCTCCGTAATTCATAATTTGTACGACAACTTCTTCATTATCGATATACCCATTCAAATCAACAAATTGCCCATCATATCCGTATCGAACGGCATTTGTTAACAAGTTTTCAAATACTCTAGCTAACAATTTTCCATCACCGTTAATCGGCAAATGCGGATCAATATTCAACCTAGCTTGTAAATGATGTTTCTCTAATAAAGGATACAATTCCTCATCTAACTGTATAAGTAGTTCACTTATATCAATCGGTTTTTTATCCAGCTTTAGCATGCCATAATTCATACGTGTAATTTCAAATAACTCATCGATTAAACTTTCGAGCCTTTGCGATTTCGTATATGCAATCGTGGAAAAATGTTTAATTTGTTCTTTTGTTAAATTCTCATCTTTAAGAATTAAATCTAAATACCCTAACACGGATGTTAATGGTGTCCTTAGATCATGAGCTAAATTCACAACGAGCTGGTCTTTACTACTTTCAGCAAAGTCTCCTCTTTCCACCGCTTCTTTTAACTTTTCACTCGCAACATTTATTTCACGTGCGATATCTCCAAACTCATCGTTTGATGAAACTTGAACTTTATTCGTAAAGTTACCGTTCGCAAGATGATGAATCCCGTTAGAAATCTCACTAAAATACTTTAAATACGGTTTTGTCAAAAAGAAGAAAAAGATAATAGATAACGGAATAAAGAAAATTAAAAAGAAGTTAATGTCTCCAACTTCCCTTACCACTGACCTAAATTGCGCTAAAGGCTCTTCGTAGCGAACCATCGTTTTATAATACAGCTGCAATCCTTTATAAATTATATAAGTTACAGTTGCTGCAAGCACCATACTTAACGCAAATAAGGCAATCATTTTAAATCGAAAACTTTTCATCATATTAGCCATTGAAAGTATAACCTACTCCCCACACTGTTTTTATTAATTTATCCTTTCTTTTATCTTCCCCAAGCTTTTTCCGCAACGTACGAATATGTACCATAACTGTATTTCCGCCTTCATAATAATCATCTGCCCATACTTGCTGAAAAATATTTTCCACATTATACACTTTCTTCGGATGGCTCGCTAATAAATATAAAATATCAAACTCTTTCGGTGTTAACTCAATTTGCTCTCCATAGACGTTCACTGTTCTTCGCTCAGGATCAATAATAACTCCGCCTATCTCTAAAGCAGATTTATTCTCCGCTACTTTCGGCTGATTTAATGTAAGAAACCTACGTAATTGTGCATTTACACGCGCAACTAATTCAATCGGTGTAAAAGGTTTCGTCATATAATCATCTGCACCTAATACTAAACCTGTCACCTTATCAAAATCAGATGTTTTCGCACTTAAGAAAATGATTGGCATATGATGCTTCGCGCGAATTTGGCGCGTCACCTCATACCCATCCATTTTCGGCATCATAATATCTAAAACCACTAAGTCGATTGGCTGCGTTTCAATAATATGAACAGCCTCTTCCCCGTCTGCTGCCTTCACGACGTGGTACCCTTCTTTTTCTAAATGTATCTCAATTAAATCAGCAATTTCTGCCTCATCATCCACTATTAAAATTGAAATGCGCTTCATTTTACTCCCCCTTTTATACGCTCGATTGTAAACTAGTCTATCCAATTTGTACAATACGAAAAGGTTACCCATTAGAGTAACCTTTGTAAATAAAATTATATCAGCGATTTTCCAAATATATCGACCATAACTTGAATTATATCGGCGATTTCTCAATTATATCGACCGTAACTCGCATTATATCAGCGATTATTGAAATATATCGACTTACCGACAATTAACAACGAAATTCGCCCGCTACTTTAAAGACTCAAGTTACCGCTCCAAAACAATTCGCTGTTTCGTGATCTCCGCCAACCTTCCGCGGTCTACTTCATACTCAGCTTCAACACTTTGCGGCACCATAACTTTTCCGCCCTTAAGCGTCACTTCCGGCGAAATAATATCCTGCTCCCAATGTCTGCTAGAAGCAGATATATCGCCTGGAATCGTAAAGTTCGGCAATGAGGCAAGCGCAACATTTTGTGCTCTTGAAATCCCCATCTCCACCATACCGCCGCACCAAACGGGTATGTTGTGCTCCATGCAATAATTATGGATTTGAACCGATTCTGTTAATCCGCCCACTCGCCCTGGTTTAATGTTCACAATTTGGCAGCTACCAAGGGTAATCGCAACGCGTGCATCTTCTAAACTATGAATACTTTCATCTAAACAAATCGGCGTTTCAATTTTCTTTTGCAACTCCGCGTGATCAAGAAAATCATAATCGGCTAACGGTTGTTCAATCATCATTAATTGGAATTCATCTAGTCGTTTCAGCCTCTCCGTATCCCCTAATGTATATGCTGAATTTGCATCTGCCATTAGCGGGATATGCGGAAACTCTTTTCGAATCTCTTTCAATAATTCGTAATCATGCTCTGGCTTTATTTTCACTTTAAAACGCTCGTATCCTTCTTCTGCGTACTTCTCGATTTGTTTTAACATAACCGGAATCGTATTGATCCCAATTACAACGCCGACTTCAATTTCAGACTTCGTTCCGCCAAGCACTGTCGCTAACGATTTCTTTTGACACTTCGCATATAAATCCCAAACAGCCCCTTCAATTCCGGCCTTTGCCATTCGGTTTCTTTTTATATGTTGAAATAGACCCGGTACCTCATTCGGATGAGAAATTTCAGCCTTTAATAAATCAGGTATTAAAAAGTCTTGCAGTACATGCAGCGCCGTCTTCACCGTTTCTTCCGTATACCACGGTTCAGAGAACGCAACGACTTCGCCAAATCCAATGTACCCGTCTTCATCTTCTAATTCAATAACGATACTCTCACGCTTTTCGTAAGTCCCGTAGCTTGCAGCAAACGGGATTACGAGTGGCATTTCCGTTATATACAGTGTCGCTTTTTTTATTTCCACCTACATCTCCTCCACTAATTGTCTTAACTCTCGTCTTAACAATTTTTTCGAAGCGTTACGTGGTAATTCCTCTAAGAAACATGCTTTCTTCGGCACTTTATATTTCGCTAATTTCTCCTCGCAAAAGTGAAGAATTTCTTCTTCTGTTACCGCCCCGCTTTTCACAACAAAAGCAGCGGGTACTTGTCCCCATTTATCATCAGTCATACCTACAACACCAGCTTCCGCTATCGCTGGATGGGACAGCAACACTTCTTCAATTTGAGCCGGATATATATTCTCTCCGCCAGAAATAATTAAATCACTGCGGCGATCTAATACGTATAAAAATCCTTCTTCATCTAAATAACCGAGGTCGCCAGTATGAAGCCATCCGTTTTGAATAGTCTCACGCGTCGCATCTTCACGGTTAAAATAACCGCCTGTTACGTTCGGTCCTTTTACTACGATTTCACCTTCCGCATGTGGCGGCACTACTACGCCGTCTTTTTCAATACGAAGTTGGCACTGAAATAGTGGCTTTCCAGCTGATCCTACTTTCGTTAACATGTAATCTGCGGACAACGTACAAATTTGCGAAGACGTTTCTGTCATACCGTACGTTTGATACACAGGAATTCCTTTATCTACACATGTTTCGAGTAACGGTTTTGGCGCTGGTCCTCCGCCAAGTAACATACATCGTAAAGAAGAAGGATATGTTTCTTCTCCAAGTCTCTCTAATAAATCAGTTAACATTTTTGATACGACTGAAATAATCGTTACGCCTCTCGTTTGAAGTGCTGTATGAATAAAATCAGCATCATATTTCGGAACGAGTAAAATGCGCATGCCGTACATAATATTTTTCATTAGAAGAGATAACCCGCCAACATGGAACATCGGCATACACGCTAACCAGCAATCATCATCACGAAGTCCTAAATTAAGCGAAGAGCCAACCGCGCTGGCCCAGTGATTTCCATATGTTAAAATAACGCCTTTCGGTTTCCCTGTCGTCCCTGACGTATAAATAATCGTCATCGCTTCTTCTAAAGAGAATTCTTCTTGTATAGAGGCTTCCTCTTTTGGTCCATTCATCACTTCGGCGAATGAATAGACAGGAACATCTTTAGCATCAAATTCTTGATCGGTCACTAAACAAATAACTTCAGCATCATCCATTTGCCAAAGTAGCTCTTCTCTTGAAAGACGCGTATTTAAAAGCACAGCTACTGCCCCTACGTACGATAGGGCGTGAATAACTGTAATCATCTCCATACCATTTTTCATCAGAACAGCCACCTTTTCCCCTCGCTTCACTCCTACATGCGTGAGGTGTTCACAAACAGATACTACCTTTTCATGCAGCTGCATAAAAGTAACTTTCTCTTCCTCTATTTCAATTGCAGTACGATCTGGTGTTAAAAATGCACGTTGCTTTAACCAATTTGGCATCGTCTCCATCATACATTCTCCTTTCATGAAAGAAAGAGACTTGATGTGACATCAAGTCTCTTAGTTGTTTTGTTTCCGGTTTGATCTCATCTAGCTACAGCGGCTAGAACAGTCGGTCGTTTCACGCCTTCCTACGAGGCAAAAAGCGCCTCTACGTCAGGAGTTCCAACGCCCTCTTGTTCTAAGCGAGCCGCTTCCGCTTTTAATTTCATCCAGCTACAGCGGCTAGAATGTTCGGTGGCTTCACTTCTTCCTACGGGGCAAAAAACGCCTCTACGTCAGAAGCTCCATCCCCCTCATATTCTAAGCGAGCCGCTTCCGCTTTTGATTTGATCAAGGGAAACGAGGGAATTGACCGAAGTCCGGACTGCGTTTTTCTTTGAATGCGTCGCGACCTTCTTTTGCTTCGTCAGTTGTGTAGTACAATAACGTTGCATCTCCAGCTAGTTGTTGAATACCAGCTAGACCGTCTGTGTCTGCGTTGAATGCAGCTTTTAGGAAACGAAGTGCCATTGGGCTGTTTGCTAAGATCTCTTGTGCCCATTGTACTGTTTCTGCTTCAAGTTGTTCTAATGGTACTACTGTATTTACTAAGCCCATATCAAGCGCTTCCCCAGCACTGTATTGACGGCATAGGTACCAAATTTCGCGAGCTTTCTTGTGGCCTACCATACGAGCTAAGTAACCAGCTCCGTATCCACCGTCAAAGCTTCCTACTTTAGGACCTGTTTGTCCGAATACAGCGTTGTCTGCAGCGATTGTTAAGTCACATACGATATGAAGTACGTGTCCTCCACCGATTGCATAACCTGCTACCATTGCGATAACTGGTTTAGGAATTGCACGAATTAGACGTTGTAAGTCTAATACGTTTAGACGTGGGATTTGGTCGTCACCTACATATCCACCATGACCACGAACTTTTTGGTCGCCGCCAGAACAGAATGCACGTCCACCTTCACCTGTTAAAATGATAACGCCAACATTTGCATCATCACGAGCTTGTGCAAAAGCGTCGATTAACTCCATTACCGTTTTTGGACGGAATGCGTTATGTACTTCAGGACGGTTAATCGAAATTTTTGCGATACCATTGTATGTTGAATAAATAATATCTTCGTAATTGCCTTCTTTTACCCATTCAATAGCCATTACAACTACCTCCTTGTATATTTCTGATCTCATCTATAAGTGTAACTTCATTCTTAACTGAAAAAAGCATCACTGCATAGTTTTTAGAAATCCCTTTACTATTGTATCAAACTTTTCCGGTTGTTCCACATGAATTGCATGGCCAGCACCATCAATTTTGACAAATTTCGCGTCAGAGACGCATTTTTCGATGTTTTTTAATATGCGAAAGAACTTTTCATCATGCTCTCCGTTCATTAAAAGAACAGGCATTTTCAAGTTGTGTAGCTCATCCCACCATGAAGGCTGAGCCCCTGTTCCCATGCCGCGCAAGCTATTTGCAAGTCCTTTTGGATTGTTAGCAAGTCGTTCTTTTCGCACCGCTTCTTGTACGTTTTTTGCTAAACGTTTTTGCGTTTCAAACAGCGGAATATTTTCCCACATCGATACAAAACTTTCTATGCCTTCTCGCTCAATTTTATCGGCAAGTCGCTCATCTTTTTCACAGCGTTCTTTTCGCTCATCTTCACTTTTGAGTCCAGCTGTACAATTTTCTAATAAAAGAGAACGTACATATTCTGGATATAGACACGCCATCGTAATCGCCAGTCTACCGCCCATTGAATAGCCAAGTATATGTGCTTTTTCAATATGAAGGTAATCTAATAGTTCTTTCATTTGCAATGCCACATTTCGAATGTCATAATGCGCAACATCTTCAGGACTCTCGGTCTTTCCGTGTCCAACAAGATCCACTACAATAACTTGAAACTGCCCACTCCATGAAGAGATAAAAGAACGCCACGTTTCCATGCTTCCCGTAAAACCATGAAGAAGTAGAAGTGGTTCCCCGCTTCCGACTACTTCATATTCATACGATACACCTTGCAGCGTTACTTTCATTTTGATTCACCTTGCAATGATGTAGTAATTACGTCCTGTGTTTTTGCCCATAACGTACGGTGCAACGTTAAGTTTTCATCACGGTTCGTACAAATTTCTACAACGTGTAAACCTTCTGTCGTTGCTCCCTTTTGTACTTCCTCCCGGAATTGCTCCCAACCATTTACACGGCTAAATGAACCACCGTACATTTTAACAACATGCTCATAGTCAAGCCCAATCGGCGTTCCAAATAACGATTCGAAGTGTTCCTTTTTCTCATATTGTGGTAAGAATGAGAAAATACCCCCACCATCATTATTTACAACGACAATCGTTATATTTAATTCATGTAATTTTGCAGCTAATAGTCCATTTAAATCGTGATAGAATGATAAGTCACCGATGACTAATACGAGCGGATCGCAAATCATGCTCGCTCCTAAAGCTGTCGAAATGATGCCATCAATCCCATTTACACCGCGGTTTGCCATCACTTGAATATTTTTATCTGATGTGAAGAAGAATGAATCTGTATCACGAATTGGCATACTATTACTCGCAAATAACGTTGCTCCTTCTGGTAATACGCGTACAATATCTGTAATGACTTTTCCTTCAAATGCAGTTTCATATGTTTCCATTTCACGAAGCGTTTCCTTCGTTTTTTCGTTTATATGTTGCCACATTTGGGACCAATCATTCTTTTTCATAACTGGCATTTTTTCTATTAATGTACTGCAAAATGCAATATCACTTGCCTGTACAACTTCTGTCGCAACAAGAGCTGGATCTCTCCATTGTCCGGATTCGTCAACAACGATATGAACAGCTTTCGTTTGTTTTTTAATGAACTGCGTTAATGCTTTCGAAACAGGCATACCACCAAAACGAATTAAAACGTCCGGCTTCCACGTCTCTTTTAACAATTCATTTCGTAAAAATGTATCATAACAGTCGATTACCATCGTTTTATCGTGGTGTCCGCTACGAATATTAGAAAGTGGGTCTGCTAATATTGGGTATCCCGTTTTTTCAGCTAGTTGCGTTGCAAACGTTGCGATTTCTGAATGACTATCATCTCCACAAATAATAAGCCCCTTTTCCATATGTGAAAGGCGCCCTACAAGAGAATCTACATATTCACTCGGCATCACCACGTTCCCTTGCTGAACTACTCCTGTATATTCCCCGCGTCCTTTATCCCATAAACTTTCTAATGAAAAGTCCGGGATAAGCGGTTCACGAACTGGAAAATTAAGATGAACAGGTCCTTGCGGCGCTAAACAAGCACTTGCTATCATGCGCTGCGTTGTCATGCGAGCGTAGTGGTACATCGCTTCACTCGCTTCTGGAAGTGCCATCTCTGTAAATTGCTTCACAAACGTACCGTATAAATTAAATTGATTCATCGCTTGTGGTGCACCGACATCTCTTAATTCATGCGGTCTATCTGCTGTTAAGACGATAAGCGGCACTCGTGAATGGAAAGCTTCACATACAGCTGGATAGTAGTTCGCTGCTGCCGTTCCTGACGTACATAATAATGCAACCGGACGTTTTTTCGCTTTTGCGATACCGAGCGCAAAAAATCCTGCAGATCTTTCATCTACATGTAAATATGTGTTCATTCCTTCGTGTTGTTCCATTAGTAGAGCAATCGGCGTTGACCGTGAGCCTGGACTAATGACAACATCACATACATTTAGACGCGTCAGTTCATCCACGAACGCGCCTAAATAATATGATAATGCTTCTATATGATTGTTCATTTCATTAATTCCTCCAAAGCACCAAGCATCGGTCTAAACTTCAAACTTGTCTCTTCATATTCAAGTTGCGGTACTGAATCAATTACAATCCCGCAACCGGCAAATAAGGATGCTTTCTCGCCATTTAATAATCCGCAGCGAAGTGCAACCGCAAATTCACCATTTCCTTCATCATCTATCCAGCCAATCGGTGCACCATATAATCCTCTGTCTAACAATTCAACATCACGAATCAGTTTCATCGCTTCCAAACGAGGTGTCCCGCCAAGAGCTGGTGTTGGATGTAATTCTTCTACCATCGTTAAAAGACTCGCAGTGCCTTTTGCCTCTACAGGCGTATATAAATGAATTAAGTTTTTCGTTGTTAATAGACCTGGACTCTCCGGAATATTAACGTATTCGCAGTGCTCATTTAATACCGACCTGATCATGTTCACAACATAACCGTGTTCAGCTAAATTCTTTTCATCATGAAGAAGCGCATTACTATTTCGCTTACTTTCTTCTATAGATTGACCATGACCAGTTGAACCAGCAAGACACATCGAAGTAAACTTCTTATCTTCTTTGCGAATTAACCTCTCTGGCGTCGCTCCTAAGAAGCATGCTCCTTTATAATCAAAAGAAAATACGTAACAATCCGGTTGCCCAATGCGAAGTGCTTCTAAAACAAGAGCAGAATCAATATGATGATCCATTTCTACTTTTAGCTCCCTCGCTAATACAACCTTCTGCACGTTACCCTGCTTCATCTCATCTTGCACTTTCTCAATGGCTTTCATCCAGCCTTTCGGATCCACTTCTACTTTAGAAATAACAGTTAATTTCGATCCGTTTAGCGCACATTTACTCTCCCCAAAAATTTTCTCTTCTAAAGAAATCATTTCGTTATAAAGAGTTTCTGCACAATCTGTTGCTGAAACGAATGTATTCATTGTTAACCATGCTTTTTCATTTTTTACAGTTAATAAAAATGCTGGTAGTGAAAATGTCGTATCATCGAATTCTTTCCATAAGTCCGTTTTCTCTTTTTCTTGGTCAAATGAAAATCCACCAAATAAAAGAGGACCTGTTCCAAATTCATATTTTTCTCTTTGTACAAATGCTTTCTCTTTTACTTTATTCCACTCGTCACGAGCCGCTTGAAAGCGTTTGTGAGAAGAATTTGCTATAGTGAAAACAGAGCCAATTCCAGCAAATATTACATGCTGAGCTGGATCTGCAAAATAACATCTATTTTCCAATGCAATCCTTTTTCCTGCTGCATAAAACAGAAGCGGATCCATCCAGTCTATTTGTTTTACAAAACTAACCAATATTTTTTCATCAGTTGCATGCTTAATGGCTGCACTAAGAACTTCTTGCAAGCCTTTTTGTTTCGTTTGAATCACAATTGTCTCCCCCCTATGGGCGAAAAATAGTCATAATTACGCTTGATTTTAAGATACACCTCAAACGAAAGGCCTGTCAACGTTTAGCATTTCTGAGAAATTCACCTTCTCTTCCTAGAAAATAAACGTTGACACTAAATGATGCTTTTTCTACACTTAGTTGTGTACAATATGTGACCAAAGGAGGATTCAACATGGAAATGAACGTCGAAACGAATTCCTCTCCTACGGCGCCAAAACCAAGCAAGCAAACAGGCTGGCGCATTTGGTGGAGTTTACTACGTCCCCATACATTAACAGCAGCTTTCGTTCCTGTTTTCATCGGAACAGCCTATGCAATGCAGGTCGGAGGTATAAATCAAATACATCTCCCTCTTTTCCTTATAATGCTTCTTGCTTGTCTTCTCATTCAGGCAGCAACAAACATGTTTAATGAATACTTTGATTATAAAAGAGGACTCGATCACGAAGGTTCAGTTGGTATCGGCGGCGCTATCGTTCGCGATGGCATTCAGCCAAAAACAGTGCTTAACTTAGCATTTGGATTTTTCGGCATCGCAATACTATTAGGTGTTTATATTTGTATGAATTCTAGCTGGTGGCTTGCTGCAATCGGTCTTGTTTGTATGGCCGTTGCTTACCTTTACACGGGTGGCCCACTTCCCATTGCCTATACACCATTTGGAGAGTTAACAGCCGGATTATTTATGGGTGTTATCATTATTGGAATTTCATTCTTTATTCAAACTGGAACTGTAACATCAGAAGTCATTTTACTATCTATTCCAAGCTCCATTTTAATTGGTGCCATTTTACTAGCTAATAATATTCGTGACTTAGATGGCGATAAAGAAAACGGTCGTAAAACGTTAGCAATTCTCGTTGGACGTGAAAGAGCGGTTGGTGTACTTGCTTCTATGTTCATCGTTTCCTACATTTGGACAATTGCTTTAATTATCGTGGGCATCGTATCACCATGGATGCTTATCGTATTTTTAAGTGCACCGAAAGCATTTAAAGCGACGAAAGGCTTTATCGGCAAAAGCATTCCAATGGAAATGGTACCTGCGATGATTGCAACAGCAAAAACAAATACGATCTTCGGTCTCCTCATGGGAATCGGATTATTACTTGGATACTTTCTATAAAAGGAGCTGCTTATGCGGCTCCTTTTTCATATCTGAAATTCATCTCATAATTCCTACTCGCAACGCTCATACTATGTAAAGAAACTGAATTGTAGGAAGGTGGACGACTATGTTAACTCCACAACAAATAAATCAATTTAAATCCGTTTTAGAAAAACAAAAACACGAACTAGAGCAAACGATACAAACACACGAAAATGAAGATCGTGCATCTGAACGTGAGTCTGTTGGAGAATTATCTAGCTATGATAACCATCCAGCTGATATGGCAACAGAGCTATATGAACGTGAAAAAGACTTCGGGCTTATTGAACTTTGGCATAAACAGCTAGAGGATACGAAACATGCCTTGCAAAAAATAGAAGCGGGTACGTACGGCATTTGCGAAGTGTCTGGCGAAGAAATTCCATTTGAAAGATTAGAAGCAATGCCGACTGCTACAACATGCATCCAGCACGCGACAAATAAGCTAAATATGAATACACGACCAGTCGAAGAAGAAGTGTTATCTCCTTCTTTCCACAAACATGATGAAGATCGTTCTGTTGAATATGATGCAGAAGATGCATGGCAAGATGTTGCTAATTACGGAACATCTGAAACACCATCTGATTTAGAAAGACAAGATTCGAAAAACTATAATGGCATGTACGTAAATAGTGAAGAAAACGTAGGCTACGTAGAGGATTTCGAAAACTTTATTGGTACAGATATGTATGGAAAAAATCCGCAAGTTTTCGCTACGGAAGAACATGAAGAATATGAGCAAATGCTTGATGACTTTGAAGAGCGTACCTTTAAGGGCGAATTATCTTCAAATGAGTCGAGTTCCAAAGAATAAAAAAAAAGCATTCCGAAAATCGGAATGCTTTTTATCGCTAGCTAATTAGTTTTTTGTAACGTTAGCAGCTTGTGGTCCACGGTTACCTTCAACGATTTCGAAAGAAACTTCTTGACCTTCTTCTAAAGTTTTGAATCCGTCACCTTGGATAGCTGAGAAGTGAACGAATACATCGTCTCCACCTTCAACTTCGATGAAACCGAAACCTTTTTCGCTGTTGAACCATTTAACTTTACCTGTTTGCATGTCATGTACCTCCTAAATAAAAATGAAACTATGAATCCACATGAAAAGGTGGATATAAAGGACATGAATGTATAACAAGCTTACAGCCTTTAATTCAACGTGCTTTATTTCCGTACCACATTATGTAGCTCAATAGTGATTTCACTATATCACGCTATATCCAAAACGTCAAATGAGAACACTTTCATTCCACCATTTTTTTATAATTTTAATATAATGTTGAATTTCCATATTCATATTTTAGCCCGGTATTTGCGGACAGCTTGATTGGCGGGAGCTGATAATCAGTTTTGGTTTGTTCCACTTTATTTGAAAATTAACAAAACTAAAGTATTCTAATCCTATTAAATTCTGTACAATATAAGTATCTATTACATACGAGGTGAAAAAATGAGAGCACATGAAATCGAGTATAAGTTATACGGAGATGATATGCAGTTTGTTGAAATTGAGTTAGATCCAGAAGAAAGCGTGATCGCAGAAGCTGGCGCAATGATGATGATGGAAGATTACATAGAAATGGAAACAATCTTCGGTGATGGTTCTGGCCCATCTGGAGGTTTATTCGGAAAATTAATGGGCGCTGGTAAGCGTCTCGTTACAGGCGAAAGTATGTTTATGACTGTATTTACAAATACAGGTCACGGCAAACGCCACGTCTCATTTGCTGCTCCTTATCCTGGTAAAATTATTCCTGTAGATTTAACAGAATATCAAGGAAAAGTAGTTTGTCAAAAAGATGCCTTTCTTTGTGCCGCAAAAGGTGTTTCTATCGGAATTGAATTTACGAAAAAAATAGGAACTGGTTTCTTCGGTGGTGAAGGTTTTATCATGCAGAAACTTGAAGGTGACGGTCTTGCTTTCATGCACGCAGGTGGAACTGTATATAAACGTGAATTAAAACCTGGTGAGAAACTTCGCATTGATACAGGTTGTCTTGTTGCTATGACAAAAGACATTAACTATGATGTCGAGTTCGTTGGAAAAGTAAAAACAGCTCTATTTGGCGGCGAAGGTTTATTCTTCGCAACGTTAGAAGGACCTGGAACAGTTTGGATTCAGTCCTTAACACTTAGCCGATTAGCAGCACGCCTTACAAGCCCAGCAGCGCAAAGTACTGGCGAAGGTAGTGTATTAGGTGGCCTTGGTCGTTTATTAGATGGGAAAGAGTAAACTGTGCCCTTATGTGGGAATGGCCATCAACTAATAAAATAATAAAATTAAAACACCCTTGCTTGCAGTAATGCAATGAAAGGGTGTTTTAATTTACGTCTACAAACGAGAAAAAGCAGTTAAAATAAAGTAATAAGGTTTACTTAAGGAAAATAAGGTATATTATATTTGTTGAGTAGATTCTCTTTAGAGACAAGAAAAGTAGGTGAACAAAGTGGGAAAATATCAATTGGATTCCAAAAGTCAGGTAGCTGTGGCAAAGTTCCATGAAAAACAGAAGCCTGCCAAATTTGATAAAAAGCAGCAACTTGAAAAATTGCGTACGGAGTATTTGAAAAAGAAGCAAAAACAAACAGATAAATAATATGTTTTATTTTCCGAATTTTTTCTGTATGTAACGCAAACAAACACAAGAAAATAGGTAAGTTATTCATCATTCAAATATATACAGGCTATTTTTTCAAACCTCTTACTTATGCAACTAACGCATGCGTCAGTTCATTAAGAATAACTAAAAAAGTCGATTCCTTGAGATGAAAAAGAGTAAACAGTGTCCTTATCAGGCACTGTTTTATTTTGACATTATAATTTCCTCCACTGATTTAGGTAAGCGATACAAGCTATTCCCCACCTCCAAAAGAATGAATCAAGTTCCTCACCGCATATATTAAACTATACCTTTTCTTAAGGAGGGCTACCTTAATGCGTACTCCTTTATCCTTTGATAAAGACACTGCCATACTGTTAGCTTCTTGTTGTGAGTTAACGTATGAACAATATAAACAAAATGGTATTTTCGAAATACCAGATGGTTTTCAATATGTACAAGGTTTTCAAGGAAAGGCCATTCAAACAACAGAATGGTTCGGATTTATATTAGAATCTGAGGATACAATTATCGTTGCCTTCAGAGGCACTCAAACAGATCCAGATTGGATTATTGATTCTCTCGTCAATCAAAAACCTTATCCTTATGCTTTAAATGGCGGAAATGTCCATAACGGTTTTCTCTCTATTTATGAGTCTTGTCGTGATTCTATTATGGATATGCTCGTATCATTGCCAGCACATAAAAAACTGCTAGCTACTGGGCATAGTCTAGGTGGCGCGCTTGCCACATTACACATATTAGATGCACGTATAAATACTGCCTTCGCACAGTATGGACTTTATACATTCGCTTCTCCAAAAGTAGGAGATATCGCTTTTCGAAATTATTATAAACTACAAGTAGCTAGTAGCTTTCGTTTCGTCAACTTATTCGATGTCGTTCCACTTCTCCCTCCCCGAAACATAAATTTTAATGATCATGACTGGGAGTATGCACACGTCCATCACAACATGACATTTACAAAAAACACAAAATCCATTACAAATAATCATTCCATTACAACATACAAAACATGTCTGACTTCTCATTTTTAACCAGTAAACAATTGGAAATAAAATATTCGTATACTATAATAATCTATGAAGTTATTTTTGGATGAGGGGACCTTACATGTTAAAATTTATCTTCGCATTTTTCCTTATTGTAATTTTTACGGTTACAGGTTTCTTTACATTTTCATACTTTGCGACAGGAGAGTATGATGGGGCAGGTATCATATATACCACTGTTCCATTTCTTTCTTAAGCAAAATAAATAAAACGAGCTTAATTTTATTAAGCACGTTTTATTTATTAATATCCATTTCTGTTGGTAAATCGATAATATATCTCCCAATATAGCAACCTCTTTAAAACTGTTTAACTGTATTACCAATACCCCAAATTTCATTACTGTACTGCAAAATCGTTCGATCGCTCGCAAAATGACCAGACTGTGCAATATTTAAAATCGACATTTCTAGCCACTTCGTTCGGTTCTCATAAGCTCTACCGACAGCTTCTTGTTTTTCAGCATATGGACCAAAATCTCGCAGAACAAAATATTCATCATTTTGAATAACGAGAGAATCGTAAATTGCTTCAAATTCGGCTCCCGACTGTGCAAAGAAACCATTCGTTAACTGATCTACTACCTTTTTAATGTGCCCATTGTGGTGATAATAATCACTTGCACGATATCCACCATTTTGATAGTAATGAAGAACCTCTTCTGCTGTTAAACCGAAAATAAAACAGTTATCATCACCGACCCGGTCTTTTATTTCAACGTTAGCACCGTCTAGCGTTCCGAGTGTAATCGCACCATTCATCATAAATTTCATATTACCTGTTCCCGATGCTTCTTTACTCGCCGTTGAAATTTGTTCACTTACATCCGCCGCTGGGAATATATCTTCTGCTAAAGAAACTCGATAGTTTTCTAGAAAGATAACTTTCATATATTGACTGACATACGGGTCATTATTTACTTTTCTTGCGAGTTCATTTATTAATTTAATAATTTTTTTCGCGTAATAATAGCCAGGTGATGCTTTCGCTCCAAAAATAAAAGTACGCGGATAAAATGTAAAACTAGCATCCTCTTTCAAACGGTTATACAAATATAAAATATGAAGAACATTTAATAATTGTCGTTTGTAAGCATGTAATCTTTTCACTTGCACATCAAAAATAGAATTTGGATCAATGGTAATCCCCATTGTATTATGAATACGCTCCGCTAAAATCTCTTTACGCTCTTGTTTTACCTCTGCAAATTTCTCTTGGAAACTCGCATCATATTGAACTAATTGTAGCTCTTGAAGCTTAATCGGTTCTTTCTTCCACTCTGTTCCAATCGCCTCTGAAATGAGATTTGTTAACTGTGGATTTGCTTTCATAAGCCAGCACCTATGAGCAATTCCATTCGTCTTATTATTAAACTTATCTGGATAAAATTCATAAAACAATCGCATTTCCCGCTGCTTTAATATTTCCGTATGAATTTTCGCTACACCGTTTACGCTATGGCTACCGACAATCGCTAAATGAGCCATTTTCACAAGGTCATGTGCAATAATCGCCATTGCTTCAATACGATCCCACTCATACGGATACTGTTCCCACAGTTCATGACAGAAACGTTCATTAATCTCTTCAATAATCATATAAATTCTCGGTAATAACGGTTTAAAAATGTGAATTGGCCACTTTTCGAGCGCTTCTGATAACGTCGTATGATTCGTATAAGAAATCGTCTGCGTCGTTATGTGCCAAGCTTCTTCCCATGCTAACTTTTCTTCGTCTAGTAAAATACGCATCAGTTCCGGAATTGCTAAAACCGGATGTGTATCGTTAATGTGGATCGCAATTTTTTCATGTAGTTGACGAAGGTCACCGTATCTTTCTCTATGCATTCGAACGATATTTTGCAAACTTGCTGATACGAGGAAATACTGTTGTTTTAAACGAAGTATTTTTCCCTCATCATGCGTATCATCTGGATATAAAAACTCCGATACAGCCTCTGTTTCACGCTTATATTTCAAAATATCTTTGCAGTTTTGCGGGAAAGGAACTGGTTCAGCATTCCAAAGTCTAAGTGTATTTACAGTACTCGTCTCATAGCCAACTACCGGCACATCATATGGCACGGCCATAATGACTTCTGCATTTGTATGCCTAAACTCTAAACGCCCGTCAATTTCTAGCGGTTCAACATTGCCGAAATAACTTACTTCTACAGCTTGATCATGCCTTCTTACTTCCCATACGTTTTCATGAAGAAGCCACTGTTCTGGAAATTCGACTTGATAACCATCAACAATTTTCTGATCAAACAAACCATGTTTATAACGAATTCCACAGCCGTGTCCTGGCAAGTTTAAAGATGCAAGTGAATCGAGAAAACAGGCTGCTAAGCGTCCAAGCCCACCATTACCAAGGCCTGCATCTGCTTCCACTTCTTCTAACTCTTGTAACGAAATCCCTAGTTCAGATAACCCTTGCTCGCATACATCTCTAATACCTAAATTCAAGATGTTACTTCCAAGCAAACGTCCAAGCAAAAACTCAATAGACAAGTAATACATTTGCTTTTGCTCTCCGGATCGATAACTCTCATTCGTTGCAATCCATTGACTATTCATATACTCACGTACCATATGGCCGAGCGTATTATATTGATCACGAGTTGTAGAATCTTTGAAACTTTTCCCATACATCGTCTCTAACTTTTCTAGAAAAGTTGATTTAAAACTTTCAACATGAGTAAACATTTTTTCACCACCTACATGTTATTCCATGAGACTTTTATACAATTCCTTATAAGCAAGAGCCGATTGCTCCCAGCTATAATCTTCAGTCATCGCTTGTTTTACAAGCTGCTCCCATACCGGTTTATCGTGATAGAATTCAATTGCACGATGAATCGTATGCAGCATGTCATGTGCATTAAAATTCGTGAAACTAAAACCATTTCCTTCTCCAGTTTCTTCATCATAAGAATGTACCGTATCGTTTAATCCACCTGTTTCTCTTACAATTGGAATCGTACCGTATGCTAATGCGATAAGTTGTCCAAGTCCACACGGTTCAAACAGCGATGGCATTAAGAATAAATCACTTCCTGCATACACTTGATGAGCTAATTCTTCATTAAATCCGATATAAACTTTTACCTTCTCCGGATACTCATATGCCATCCATTCAAAGAATTGCTCATATTCCGAATCACCTGATCCTAAAATAATACATTGTACATCTTCTTCCATTATTTCGCGGAATACAGTACGTACTAAATCAAGACCTTTTTGCTTCGTTAATCTCGTTACCATTGAAATAATTGGTGTATCCTCTTTTTCTGGCAAACCAAAATAACGCTGCAAGGCGCGTTTATTTTCACTCTTTTCATATAATGACTCTGCATCATACTGAGCCTTAATATACGAATCCGTTTCTGGATTATATACGCTCGTATCAATACCATTTACAATGCCGCTAAGCTTATCATTATATTTTCGCAGTAATCCATCTAACTTCTCACCGAAAAATTCATATTGAATTTCTTCTTTATATGTCGGGCTCACCGCTGTAATTTGATCCGAAGCGATAATACCGCCCTTCATAAAGTTCACATTCCCATAAAACTCTAACTGCTCACTGTGGAAATATTCATCACCAAGTTCTAACAAGTCGTACATTACTTCAGGAGGAAATACACCTTGGAACTGTAAGTTATGAATTGTATATACCGTTTTAATACGCTCATATAACGGGTTATCTTGATACTTTTCACGAAGTAAGAAATTAACCATAGCCGTATGCCAATCGTGGCTATGAAGAACATCCACTTCAAAATCAAGGTGCGGAATACACTCTAACACCGCTTTTGAGAAATAAGAAAAACGCTCTCCGTCATCATAATGACCATACAGAGAATCTCTCTTAAAATAATATTCATTATCTATTAAGTAATACGTAATTCCGTCTTGCTCACCTTTTAAAATTCCACAATATTGATTTCTCCACCCAAGAGGGACGTTAATTACTTTATGTAACGTACATCCATCTCTTAACTTTTGCGGAATGAGACTATAATTCGGAAGTATAATACGCACGTCCACTCCTAATTTTTTCAGCTCTTTTGGGAGCGCACCCGCTACATCAGCTAATCCTCCCGATTTCACAAACGGTACACATTCTGATACTGCAAATAAAATATTCACTTGTTGTCCCACTGCGCGAAAAGTTTTTATTACTCCTCTTGCAGCTTCCTCCCTTCGAGTTTTCATTTGAATTAAAACTTTAATCAGTGGAGGAAAAAGCCCCCACTGATTCTTTTAAGAATAACTATTAATCGTACTGTTTTGTACGCTTCCTTTTTCTACAACATACGGCCCATCGGCGTTTCCTTTTAATACGACACCGTCACCAATTTTCACATCTTTATCAATAATAACACCATCTATTATACAGTTATCTCCAATTTGGCTCTTTTGCATAATAATACTGTTACGAATAATTGAACCTTTTCCAATTTTAACTGAACGGGAAACAACACTGTTTTCGACTTCCCCTTCAATAATACTACCGTTTGCAATCATTGTATTTTTCACGACTGCACCCTTTAAATAACGAGTTGGTGGCTCATCTTTTACTTTCGTAAAGATCGGTGCTTCTTTCTTAAATAATTGCTTCCAAATAGCAGGTTGCAAAATTTCTAAGCTATGTTTATAGTAACTTTCAATCGAGTCAATAATTGCTACATATCCAGTATGTTCATATGTAGCAATGTGTAATGATTTCCCGCGCTTTTCTCTCACTACATCAAATAAACTGTATTGTTCCACATCTTTATATGACTCAAATAAGTCTAACAATAATTGTTTCTTTAACACATATGTTTGAAGTGAAACCCCTTCATGGCAAACTTCCGTAATATCAGCTGCCGTATGTATATGCCGCTCTAACACCGCTTGAAAATTTAATGCTGTTACGAGATGGCTATTCGTAATAACAACGTACTCTTCTCTGCTTCTTAGAAAATAATCAATATGTCTTCTAAAGTGTGCAAAAGACCCAAATTCATCTTGGTCACATTGGCAGTTTGGCGGGAATAAAAATAGTCCGTCTCTTTTTCTATCTAAATCCCACTGTTTTCCTGAACCAACATGGTCCATTAACGAACGATTTTTATGGCTTGTAAAAACTGCCACACTATGAATACTAGAATTCACCATATTTGAAAGCATGAAATCAATGAGTCGATAACGGCCCCCAAACGGTAACGCCGCTAGTGAACGATGCCCTGTTACTTTCTTTAAGGAAGGAAAACTTCCCGTTGCATTAATAATTCCTAACATTTTTTCTCCCATTCATTTCATCCCCCTTTTCTATTTCCCTTCAGCAATTAATACTACATCGTCAACATTCTTTTCTGGACGAATGATTGTTCCATCCTCGATAACCATTTCTGATCCAACAATCGCTCTTTCAATCACAACATTTTTACCAATCTTAGCCCCTGGCATAACGACAGAATCAATCACCATACTTCCTTCTTCCACCGTCACTCCTTGGAATAACACAGAATGCTTCACGTCCCCTTCAATGACGCACCCTTCGTTAATAAGCGATTCTTCTACTTTCGCCTTTTCAGCAATATATTGAGGCGGTTCGTTTGGATTGACAGAGTAAATACGCCAATTACGATCGTTTAAATTCAGTGATGTTTCATCGCGAAGCAAATCCATATTCGCTTCCCATAAGCTCTTCACCGTTCCAACATCTTTCCAATATCCTTCAAACGGATACGCCATTAGCTTCTTCCCTTCATCCAATAAAAGCGGAAGTACGTCTTTTCCAAAATCGTTACTAGATTCAGGGTTTCTTGCATCCATCTCTAAATACTCTTTCAAAATTGACCAATTAAAAATATAGATTCCCATTGATGCAAGATTACTTCTTGGAAATTGTGGTTTCTCTTCAAACTCAACAATCTCCATTTCTTCATTTGTATTCATAATGCCAAAGCGACTCGCTTCATCCCAAGGTACTTCAATAACAGAAATGGATACGTCCGATTCTTTCTGAATATGGTAATCTAGCATCTTACTGTAATCCATTTTATAAATATGGTCGCCTGATAAAATGAGAACATACTCCGGTTCATACTGACTTAAATAGTTTAAGTTTTGATAAATGGCACTTGCCGTACCTGTATACCACTTAACCCCTGAAGACTCCGCATAAGGAGGTAAGACTGTGACCCCACCGTTTACTCGGTCTAAATCCCACGCATTTCCGATTCCGATATAATTATGAAGTTCGAGTGGTTGATATTGCGTTAAAATCCCAACCGTTTCAATACCAGAATTCGCACAGTTACTTAGCGTAAAATCAATAATGCGATATTTACCACCAAATGGAACAGCTGGCTTGGCTAAATTCTTTGTTAATGCACTTAAACGACTACCTTTTCCCCCTGCTAGTAACATTGCTACGCACTTTTGTTTTTGAGCCATCTTGTTTTTTGCTCCCCTTTCTCGTCTTCACTGGTCGTAATATGGATACGCCAAATGGTGGAATTGTAATCTCTACATGTGCTGCTTGATTATGGTACGGTTCTAGAATCGTCTTAAGACGTTTCTTATTCACTTGTCCCGAACCGCCATATTGCTGTGCATCACTGTTTAAAATCTCGTTATAATACTCGAAATCTGGTACACCTACTTTATAGTTTTCATATGTAGCTTTCGTAAAATTACATACGATAACTAACGCATCTTCTTGTTTATCCCCTTGGCGGATAAACGAGAAAATACTTTGCTCGTTATTATTAGCATCAATCCACTGAAAACCTTCAGGCGAATGATCAAGCTGCCAAAGTGGTTTTGAGCGCTTATACAATGCTATGAGCTCTTTAAAGTAATCATGCATATAACGATGCATTTCAAAATCATGTAAATTCCAATCTAAATCTTCAAGGTCTTTCCACTCATCAAACTGCCCGAATTCTCCTCCCATGAAAAGTAATTTCTTTCCTGGGTGAGTAAAGAAATATCCATATAACAAACGAAGCTGAGCAAACTTATCCCAGTAATCACCTGGCATTTTATTTAATAACGACTTTTTCCCATGAACGACTTCATCATGAGAAAGGGGTAATATGAAGTTTTCAGAGTAAGCATATAGTAAAGAGAACGTCATTTTCTCATGAATATATTTTCTGTACTCTGGCGCACACTCCATATATTTCAGCACGTCATTCATCCAGCCCATATTCCATTTGTAATTGAATCCAAGCCCACCTTCATACGTTGGTGCTGTTACAAGTGGCCAAGCTGTTGAATCCTCTGCCGTCATAAGAAAATCTTCATCCTCTGCAAACACTGCTTCATTTAACTCCCGTAAAAATGACACAGCGTACTCATTACTTTGCTCTTGTCCTTCTTTATTCCAGTACAACATGTTCGCAACTGCATCTACTCTGAAACCATCAATATGGAAATATCTCATCCAAAATAACGCATTTGAAATTAAGAAATTACGTACCTCTCTCTTTCCTAAATCAAAATTGACAGTTCCCCATACTAGATTTTCTTGTACATCTTTATCTTTATATTCATAGGTCGGTGTGCCATCAAACAAATATAAACCGTGAGCATCTTTACAAAAATGCCCCGGTACCCAATCTAAAATGACACCGATTCCATATTTATGACATTCGTCGACAAAATACATTAAATCATGCGGTGTACCAAATCTACTCGTCGCTGCATAATATCCCGTTCCTTGATATCCCCAAGAACGATCATATGGATGCTCAACAAGCGGCATAATTTCAATATGTGTAAATTGATGTTCCACCACATACGGAATGAGTTCTTCTGCCATTTCCCTGTAAGAATATAGTGTTCCATCTTCTTTCTTTTTCCAAGAACCAAAATGTAATTCATAAACTGTCATCGCTTCTTTATAAATCGGTTTTTTCTTTTTCTTACGATTCCAGTTTTTATCATTCCATTCATATCCTTTTATATCAAAAACTACAGATGCCGTATTCGGTCTTACTTCTGCATATATAGCATACGGATCTGCCTTTAAAATGACGTCACCAGCCAACGTTTCAATCGCATATTTATATATTTCTCCTTCTTCAATATGCGGTATAAATAAGGACCAAATCCCTTCTTCTGTCACTTGTAGCATCTTATGTTGCTCATAATCCCACTCATTAAAATCTCCAACAACACTCATTGCTTTCGCATGAGGAGCCCAGACTGTAAATCGTACCCCTTGAATCTCATCTTCCGTCACAACATGTGCGCCAAAGATGTTATAACTTTCATAGTACTTTTCTGTATGAAACTCATCTCGTTTCACTTCTTCACAATTTATTACACTCAATATGCTCACCTCACTTAGATGACAGAATTTTTTATACTTTAACTATTTCTGCGAAAAACTGCAATATCCTTGTTAATTTATAAAAAACATTCGTTTTTTTCTTAAAAATGTTAGTTTTTCTTCACATTTCCGTGTAAAATATCGAATTTTGACGAATATTCATTGAAAACGCTTTATTATTCTTCTATATTTTTACCAATTATTTTTTCTCAACCTTTATTTTATTATGTTTATCCTATTTTTCATGCTATTTTCCACTCAAAATCAAAACAAAATAATCTGTCATAAAAAAATGTTTCTCAATATTTTTTGTCACAATGTTATTGAAATGCGAAATTTAATCCTGCTTTTGAAAAGCAACTTTCCGAAAAAGGAGTAACCGCAAAAGTAAATGAACCGAAATTAGAGGCAGGTTCTGTTACAGTTGGCGGCGCTATCGATGACAAAAACTTTGCTGGATTAGATGGTGATTTCCCGTTCATTGATGTAACTTTCAAAGTAGAAAATGATGAATTTTATGAAGCAAACGCTCAATTAGAGTCACCAATTTTTGTTTACTGGAAACAAGGTGAATCAGAACCAAATAGAATGCGTGTACTTCAAGATCAAACATTCTCAGTTATGTCCTTAAACTCACTAGTAGAAGGAAATATTAAACCTGGTGCGTTCTTAAATGAACGCGAATATTTAGATGAAAAGTTCGATTATACAAAGCTTGGCGTAAAAGTATATGCGACTGATTCTTACCGTCATAGGTTTGAAGGCTCACTAGATAAATACGGATACTTCAAACTAAATGGACTTCCAGTTAATAAACGCGACTATAACTTATATGTAGAGGTGCCAGGACATTTAACAAGCCGCCTAACAACGAAACTTGGTACTGAAAAAGACGGTAAGCTGCTTGGCCAATATTATTATGCAAGACCTGACGAAAACCTTACCGGCGATGTAAATGCTGATAAAGTAATCGATATTAAAGATGCTGAAATTATCGCTAGCAACTATGGTAAAAAAGGAGTAACTGTAAAAGACGGAGACCTTAATAAAGATGGTATTGTCGACGAAAAAGATATTCGCTTCGTTGAAAGGAACTTCTTGAAAAAAGGTCCAGATGCATCTAAATCACAAACACCTGTAGAAAAATCCAAAAGCGGTACACTGGCAGATATTTTAAAGAAATTAGGATTAACACCTAAAAAATAATAAAATGAAACTTTAATCAGTGGGTTTTTACTGCCCGGCAAATAGCGGAATAATAAAGAGCACTCTACGTAAAATAGAGTGCTCTTTTCTATAAACGACCCTTATCCAGCAAAAGGGGTATATTGGGGATATACAAGGGAAACCGGAAAAGGAATTTATATTAAATTATATAAGTTCAGAGGTAAGAAGCAGTTTCCCACCTCTGAATTATTTAGCAATTATTATAGTACTGGTGCCATTGTTTCTTTTAATACTTTTACAGAATGAGCGAACTTCACTTTTTCCTCTTCATTTAGCTCAAGTTCTACGATTTCACGTACACCTTCGCGGTTAATTACAGCTGGAACACCTACGTAAGCATCTTTCTCGCCGTATTGACCTTCAAGGTATGCAGATACAGTTAATACGCTGTTCTCGTTGTTTAAGATTGCTTTAGTTACACGAAGTAGTGACATACCGATTCCGTAGTAAGTTGCACCTTTACGCTCGATGATATGGTAAGCTGCATCACGTACGTTTTCGAAGATTTTGTCTAAGTCTTCTTGTTTGTACTGTTCGTTGTTAGCTAAGATTGTTTCTAATTTTTGTACACCGATAGTAGCGTGGCTCCATACTGGAAGTTCAGTGTCACCGTGTTCACCAACGATGTAAGCATGAACGTTACGTGGATCTACATCTAAGTAGTCACCTAACATGTAACGGAAACGAGCAGAGTCTAAAGTAGTACCAGAACCGATTACGCGCTCTTTCGGTAAACCAGATTCTTTCCAAGTTACGTAAGTTAAAATATCAACTGGATTAGTTGCGATTAAGAAGATTCCATCGAATCCGCTATCCATAATGCCGCGAACGATTTGTTTAAAGATCTTTGTATTTTTCTCAACTAAGTCTAAACGAGTTTCACCTGGCTTTTGTGGTAACCCAGCAGTGATAACAACTAAATCTGCATCTTTACAATCTGCATAGCTACCGCTCCAAACTTTTGTTGGTGATGGAGAGAATGGTACCGCATGGCTTAAGTCCATTGCTTCCCCTTCTGCTTTTGCTTCATTAACATCTACTAATACGAATTCTTCAGCTACACCTTGGTTGATCATTGAGTAAGCGTAACTACAACCTACAGCTCCTGTTCCTACTAATACTACACGATTGATACCTTTTTTCATGGTAATTTCCCCTCTCTATTGTTCACATATATTTTTTTATGATTGTTTAAGTAATTAATTAAAATACTAATTTAATGTTGTTTAACTTCTTTACATTCATATTGTAGCACGTATTATTGTGAATTACTTCACAAATTATGACCTATTTGTGAACTTTTTCACATAGAGTGTAAAGTTATTGGAATAGGTGTGGAATCCATTTCAATGGAGGCGTTTTCTTTAGATTGTGAAAGGGTTTTTCTTGTGGTTTTCATCGGTAAGTGAAATTATATCGGCGATTTTTAGAATATATCGACCGTAACTCCAAATATATCAGCGATTATTAAAATTTATCGATCGTAACTCAAATTATATCAGCGATTTTTGCAATATATCGACTTACCGACAAAACTCGACAATAATGACAACATAAAAAAGCTGTCTCCAGTAGGTCACCCTATTGAGAGGCAGCTTCTTCTATATATTATTTATTTTCCACAGTAGCTCCCGGATGTATTTTCATCGGTTTCTCCAAGTGTAGGAGGCTACAGCCATACAGCTGGGGTAAAAGTTCAACTTGAGGTATCATTTTAGATAGATAGTTCCTTCATATTCATACAGGCCCAAATAAACAACATGATTGTATTTACGGCTCTATATACCCAACTGCAACAGCCCATACTTCATATTTCTTCTATTGCATAAAAAAGCAGACTATCCAAAGTTCACTTTTATACAACAAAAAAGAGATAGCAGATTATGCTATCTCTTTTAGTATGACCCGTACGGGATTCGAACCCGTGTTACCGCCGTGAAAGGGCGGTGTCTTAACCACTTGACCAACGGGCCAGTTCTGGCAGAGAAGAAGGGATTCGAACCCTCGCACCGCGTTCGCGATCTACTCCCTTAGCAGGGGAGCCCCTTGAGCCACTTGGGTACTTCTCTATAAATATGGCTCCGCAGGTAGGACTCGAACCTACGACCGATCGGTTAACAGCCGATAGCTCTACCACTGAGCTACTGCGGAACAATTATGGTGGGCCTAAATGGACTCGAACCATCGACCTCACGCTTATCAGGCGTGCGCTCTAACCAGCTGAGCTATAGGCCCATAATTGAAAAGCGGGTGAAGAGAATCGAACTCTCGACCAGAGCTTGGAAGGCTCTTGTTTTACCACTAAACTACACCCGCATTAAATTGTAAATGGTGAGCCATGAAGGACTCGAACCTTCGACCCTCTGATTAAAAGTCAGATGCTCTACCAACTGAGCTAATGGCTCATTTTGAAAGTGGTGCCGACTAGAGGACTTGAACCCCCAACCTACTGATTACAAGTCAGTTGCTCTACCAATTGAGCTAAGTCGGCTCGTGATTTCAAAATGGTGGCTCGGGACGGAATCGAACCGCCGACACGAGGATTTTCAGTCCTCTGCTCTACCGACTGAGCTACCGAGCCTTTATGTAAAAAATGGCGGTCCCGACCGGGGTCGAACCGGCGATCTCCTGCGTGACAGGCAGGCATGTTAACCACTACACCACGGGACCATTTGGTTGCGGGGACAGGATTTGAACCTGCGACCTTCGGGTTATGAGCCCGACGAGCTACCGTGCTGCTCCACCCCGCGATGATAAAATATTCACTTTAGAAAAAATGGAGGAGGTAGAGGGATTCGAACCCCCGCGCGACTCTCGCCGCCTGTCGGTTTTCAAGACCGATCCCTTCAGCCGAACTTGGGTATACCTCCGAGATATATACGTCTAATGGTGGACCTTGTAGGACTCGAACCTACGACCGGACGGTTATGAGCCGTCTGCTCTAACCAGCTGAGCTAAAGGTCCTTTATGGTAGCGGCGGAGGGGATCGAACCCCCGACCTCACGGGTATGAACCGTACGCTCTAGCCAGCTGAGCTACACCGCCATAAATGATATTAATATAAGTGGAGCCTAGCGGGATCGAACCGCTGACCTCCTGCGTGCAGGGCAGGCGCTCTCCCAGCTGAGCTAAGGCCCCATGTTTTTTGGAATATCGGGAAGACAGGATTTGAACCTGCGACCCCCTGGTCCCAAACCAGGTGCTCTACCAAGCTGAGCCACTTCCCGTTAATAAAAAGCGCGCCCGAGAGGAGTCGAACCCCTAACCTCTTGATCCGTAGTCAAACGCTCTATCCAATTGAGCTACGGGCGCATATGGTGCCGAGGGCGGGGGTCGAACCCGCACGGTGGTCACCCACCGCAGGATTTTAAGTCCTGTGCGTCTGCCTGTTCCGCCACCCCGGCATGTCATATTGAAAATTGGAGCGGAAGACGGGATTCGAACCCGCGACCCCAACCTTGGCAAGGTTGTATTCTACCACTGAACTACTTCCGCAAGACATGTATGAGTTATTTAATTAAAAGTGCGGGTGAAGGGAGTCGAACCCCCACGCCAAAGGCGCCAGATCCTAAGTCTGGTGCGTCTGCCAATTCCGCCACACCCGCATATTAATTTATTTAAGAAAAATGGGGCGACTGATGGGAATCGAACCCACGAATGCCGGAGCCACAATCCGGTGCGTTAACCACTTCGCCACAACCGCCATGATTTCTGGTGCCGACTAGAGGACTTGAACCCCCAACCTACTGATTACAAGTCAGTTGCTCTACCAATTGAGCTAAGTCGGCTAAATGGTGGAGGATGACGGGATCGAACCGCCGACCCCCTGCTTGTAAGGCAGGTGCTCTCCCAGCTGAGCTAATCCTCCATTTGCCTGGCAACGTCCTACTCTCACAGGGACAAGGTCCCAACTACCATCGGCGCTAGAGAGCTTAACTTCCGTGTTCGGTATGGGAACGGGTGTGACCTCTCTGCCATCATTACCAGACTGTATTC
>NZ_QXCO01000107.1:0-324 GCF_003458115.1 Bacillus sp. ISO11
ACATCGTGGTTTTTGATGATTTCAGTTGAAATTTTGTCCAAGTAATCTTTTCTAGTATTTGATATGTATTCATGAATTCTAGCTACCTTTACTCGTTGTTTATTCCAGCGAGAAGATCCTTTCATTCTTCTAGAAAGAACACGCTGTGCTTTCGCCAACTTATCTTCTAATGATCGGAAAAATTTCGGATTTTCATAGTGTGTTCCATCTGACAAAATAGCGAAATCTTTTAGTCCTACATCTATTCCAATGTAAGAATGTGTTTTCGGAAGTTCTTGTACTTCTGTTTCAACTAATAGTGACACAAAATATCTACCAGAAGGG
>NZ_QXCO01000045.1:0-31679 GCF_003458115.1 Bacillus sp. ISO11
TTTTTCCGCCTTCCGTACCTTCTAGATATCGTTTTACTGCTTGTATTTTATCTTTTGAAGAAAATTTAGCCATAAAAAATGCACCTCCAATTGTTAGTTATGTGTCTAACAATTGGGGTGCACTTCATATTCATAGGAGTCTTTTTATACTTCTACGTTGCTTTTTAAATGGAAGCATTCTTCCCTGCTTCAATTTCTAATGACTCTTCATGCCACCAAAGTGTTTCTTCAGGGTCTTCTTTAGCGATTAGGTGTGCTTCTTTTTTCGTTTCTACTGTAGGATATGAACCTTTTAGCGCACGCCCTGAAGTCGTAACGAATAGTACACTAAATACAACTAATCCAATAATACTTACACCTGCTAAATAAAATGCCGGTGCGAGCGGGTTACCAGTTGCATGAACTAAGTATGAACATACGAGCGGTGTTGTTCCACCGAATATCGATACAGAAATATTAAATGAGATCGAAAGTGCTCGATAACGTACATCAGTGAAAAAGAGTGATGGTAATAATGAAGGTAATGTTCCTTCATATACACTTAAGAAGAAACCTAGTACGAAAATACCTGCAAATATAGCTGCAATATGTCCGTTACCTATTAGTAAAAATGCTGGAATTGCAAATACAGTTAAACCAAGTAAACCAATTTGCACAACGCGTTTATTACCAATTTTATCACTTAATTTACCGAAATATAGTGCTAGTGGAATCATAAGTGCCATCGTAATAGAAATAATTAATAAGCCTGTTGTTTCTTCGACTTTAAGTACTTGAGTTAGATAAGAAGGAATATACGAAAGAATCATATAATTTGTAATATTAAAGAAGGCGACAATTACTGTGCTTAATAAGAAGTCTTTTTTGTGATATTTAATAATATCCATAAATGAAAATTGTTCATTGTCTTCAGATTCCTCTTGTGCTTTTTCCATCTCTTCAAAGATTGGAGATTCATCTAGATGACGGCGTAAGTATAAACCGACCAAACCAATTGGTGCAGCTATTAAGAACGGAATACGCCATCCCCAGCTGAGCATTTGCTCATCTGTTAACAATAACGTCAAAATGGTAACAATTACCGATGCAGCAATGTAACCTGAGAGTGTTCCAATTTCAAGACCACTACCGAGTATACCACGCTTTTTATCTGGAGAAGATTCTGCGATATAAACCATTGCTCCTGAATATTCGCCGCCTGTAGAGAAGCCTTGAATCATTCGGGCAACTAAAAGTAGTATTGGTGCCCATACACCAATTTGTTCATAGGTTGGTAGTAATGCGATGAATAATGTAGAAAGTGCCATTAAAATAATAGTAGTACTTAACACGATTTTTCGGCCGTACTTATCTCCTATTCTACCAAAGAATACACCTCCGATTGGTCGAACGAGAAAGGCTGCTGCAAATGTACCGAATGTAAGTACAAGTTGCAATCCACTATTATCAACACCTGAGAAGAATAATTGACTTAAAATTACCGCTAAATACGCGTATAATCCGAAGTCAAACCACTCCATTGCGTTCCCTATACCAGTAGCAATTACTGCTTTCCTGGCTTGTTTAGGATTGACAATATTAACGTCTTGAGGTTCAAAATTTAAATCATTATTTTGTTGCATATAATAAAACAGCTCCTTATTTAATTTAACTTCTTTAAGCACACCTTCTCTTATTGAATAAAATTAATTCGAAGCACTTAAGGAAAAACAACGTCTCCTTATCTGTTATTATTATTTCACATAATTAATTATTTGTCCAATTAAATGCTCTTTTTATATAAAATTAAACCCTGTTTAACTTGTTATAAAATGACGTTTAGCTTATATAATATATACCTTTACACTACAAATGAAACTTTCATTTATTTATATTTATAACGTTTCTATAATTGCTTCCTCTAACTTAGAAATCAGTAACTTTTACTTAAGATTTGCATATATTTAAAAAGTGAACTCATTAACTCGAATTCTGTTTTATTACATTTAACTATAATATTATTATAGTTTTAAAGGAGGCTCTTTTATGTTGGAAATAATACTTTTACTTACTACTGTTTCTTTTCTCTTCATTATTTCTGGATTTTTCATTACCTTAAAACAATATAAAGAAATAAAAAATATAAAGACTATATTAACTACAAAAAAAGAAAATGAGAAAACTACATCCGAAAACTCAATCCCTATGCAATTAGACCTTAGCGTTCTCAATAATTTACTCGCGTCTGGAATAAATAAAGGTTCCAATTCAAGTAATGAAAATTCTAAGTCTGATAAAACTAAATAGTCGTTACGTATATAATAAAATATATATCTCCTATTTTATCTAACCTTATTAATAACTACCTCTGATTAAAAAGGAGACTACTTATGTGTAAAAATCCGATTTCTATTATTATTCGTATACAGCATAACATAAAAGTTTTACCTGAAATTTTGAAAGCCTGTGAACAACTACAGCCTTTAGAAATTATCCTTACTATTAACGGATGTATCGATGATTCCATTGATATTGCACAATCTTACAATTGTAAAATTATCACATTAGAAGAACCGACAGAATCAAATAATTGTTATGTAATTGGTGCCAAAAAAGCAAAAGGTAAGTACCTCTTATTTTTAGATGCAAATTACAATATCCCCCCTTCCTTACTTAAACAATTTCTTCAACCATTACTAGATAAATCAGCTGACTTAGTATTAAACAATTTAGATGATTTTTTTTATCAAAAGCAAAACCCAACTATAGAAATGATTTGGCAGCAAGTTACGAATCATTTCTTTCATCGTCCAGATTTACATGTTAACTCACTATTATTTCCTCCCTACGCGGTAACAAAGGAAATTCTTGAAGCAATTACTCCAGAAAGTTTATTAAATCCGATATTAGCACAAATGAAAATTATTAAAAATAATTTTCGCATTAGCAATCATTTTAAAATTTCTATACCGCAAATTCCCTCCTTCCCCTCAAAACAACTCATTCGTTATCACCTAGAAGCAATTGAAAATTGGGTAAATATATTACAAGATTCAAGAGGAAACTATACTGATAATAATCGAAGGCGGGATATTATTTTAGAACTTCAAAACGGCGAACAAAGAGCTATATCCAAAATAATTACAGGTAAAGAGTTTTATTCAAATACTTATGGAAATAAACAATTATCCATCATTATCCCTGTTCAAAATGAAGAAAAAACGATAGAATCTATCATTTTTGAGGTGCAGAAATTAAAACCTTTAGAAATCATCATTATTGTTAATGGATCAACAGATAAAACAGAGGAATTGGCGAAGAATTGCGGTGCAACAGTTATTACTTACAAAGAAGCACTCGGCATTGATACCGGACGTGCCGTTGGTGCATATTTTGCAAAAGGTGATATATTATTATTTATTGATGGTGATTTCTTAATTCCTAGTTCTGATTTATTACCATTTGTACAATCTGTTCAAAATGGAACCGATTTAGCTTTAAATAAATTAGAGCACTACTACATGTATCGTGTTCCTTATACTATCGTAACTGCATGTAAGCATGTTGTTAATTTAGCATGTAATCGAAAAGATTTAGGTATGGGCTCCACAACTGCTGTCCCTCATGCTTTTAGTCGAAAATGCATTGATACAATTGGGTTTGCTTCTCTTCTTTCACCAACCTTAAGTCAAGTTAAAACAATTTTAGCAGGATTGCATGTACAAAATGTTCATTCTATCGACGTTGACAAGATAAATCGAGTTCGACCAGAAAAACACTTCTCGCAGGAAGGCTACCTTTCATTAGCAACGCAACAAATCATTGGTGATCATATAGAAGCAATTTCTTACCTCATCGAACAAAAAAAGAAACACTGAATGCTTTTAATTGTATATTCTTACCACCAAATAATATATGAATTTATTTTAAATATATAGCAAAATAAAAAAGATGGTTGTAACCATCTTTTTTATTTTTACATTAGATCAAAAGAGAAGTAGCAGGCAGGCTTTTCATTTCTGTATCTTTCTTAAGAAGTTTGAAAATAGAGGCTTGTTAATGAAGAGTCAACACTTAAATCATCTTTTAGTGCAATTGAGAAACATGCAACTAATGGTAAAGTAATAACAATTGATCCACTAGGACTAATTACAATAGTAGGACTTGTCCCACATGTGCCTCCACAATCGACTACTGCATCAATTCCACTACCAGGGGTAATTGTAATTTTAAGACACACATCTAAACAAACATTATTCGTAGTACATGCCATAACTCTCCCTCCTTTCTTTTAACAATATATGCAGTTAATCAAATTCGGACACGACTCTCTTACTAAGTCTTGTAAATTAGATGCTATTTTACTATTCGTTTTATAGGCAATTAACGTTTGATTAAACTATCTAAATTAACTAAGAAACTCAAATCATCTTTCACTGCAATAGAAATACATGCGATAAATGGTATTACATTAAAATTAGACAAACTTTCATCATTGCACCTTACGAATATTTCTGCGCCACCATTTGGATTGACTTTAGTTTCTAAAGAAATATTAAAACAACTTTTATTGATGCAAGACAAGATATTCCCTTCTTTCTTATATCTAATATCTATTTATCCAAAAATAAAAATACAACTTTATTTACCCTTTACCTTCCATACTTAAAATAAAAAAGATAAAAGCTTCTTCATATATAAAGAAGCCTTTACCTTTTTGTTACTTGTTCATTTACTATCAGTCAGTGAAACATGCTCTTCACTTGTACCTGAGCTAAAAATAATAAAAATTTTTGATTTTAGTTTCATTGCAATACTAAATATCGTCAAGTTGCATAAATGAAATGTTTAAGTTACTCATTCAATAGACAAATTTACCTTTTAAAATAAATCTTTAAAATCCTTATTCTTCAATAAATATGAAAGTCCTTCTAAATGATCCCCAGTAATTCTCAATACAGCTGGTGGATGTCCTATCGTCGCAAAATGCTCTTGTGGCCGAATACGATTTGGTTTCATTACATCTACAAAATGGACACATCCGACTTTATACCCTTCTAATATTGCCTTTACTTGTGCAACACACGCTGTGTGAAGAGTGTCCCAGCCAATTCCCTCTAAACATTTTCTACTAATAGCATGGGGAACAGCAATTGTAGATCCTACCCCTAAATCTTTACGGTTACAAGCAATATTCAACATATATTTATATAAACTTACAATATATAGAGGAAATCTAAGATTTAAATTTAAATCATTTAAAACCATATCAACACCATCCGCAACAGCTTGCGTTAACGGATGAAGATCTTTTGCTGGAATAGCAAAATCAGCATCAATAAAGAGAAGTATATCCCCTGTGGCTTCTTGTGCACCAATTGCCCGTCCTACATCATGCCCTAATCTTTCTTCATAAACAATTACTGTTGCCCCTGATTGCTTAGCGATTACTTCTGTCTGATCTGTTGACCCATTAATGACAACAATTATTTCTTTCGGTTCAATTTTTCTTGCCTCAAGAATAACTTCTTTAATCGTTGATTCTTCATTTTGTGCTGGTATAATAATTGATAACTGTTTTCCATTATAAATTGATGAATTCATTCCCCATCCTTTATGGAAACGTGAATAATTCTTTTGTTTTTTTAACTGCTCTATAATTTCTCTTTTTCTTCCTCCATCTGTATAGTTACCTCTATCATCTTTTCGTTGTAACCAACTCTCCAAAGCTTTTATATTTTCTTTAATCTCATATACTTCTAATTTAGTTAATTCATTTTTATAGAAAGAGGTTTCGTTTGCGGGCATATTATTCAAGGAGGTGTTAGTGATGGCTGACGAGGATTGTAGTCGCCACCCTTTCTCAATAAGAGTGACTTGGGACAGAATAGGGTTCTGCAAGATATCATATCCAATGTCTTCAATTGCTTTTTTAGTAATAGCATATGGCATAGATAACATCGAATCATATTTTAAATCCATACGCCCCAATACATCGTTTACTATTTTTCTATACACCATAGCAATACTTGGCCATTCTACTCTCATCTTTTCAAAACATACGGAGTCTATGTTATTTAAGATTACATCCTGTTCCTTTTTCAGTATCGGTTCTATAAATCGCTCTAATTCTACCGAAAAAATAACATCTTCCCCATCTAAAAATAAGACTACATCACCATTGGCGATTTTTGCCCCATGAACTGGTGCTTTCCGTTTACTTTTCTCCTCAATCACAACAACGTTACTTTCAACAAATGTTGGTATAGATTGTATCGCACTCATTCTATCATCAGCTACAATAATAATTTCTATTGGTTTTATATGCTGCACTTTATTTAAAATTTGATTCAATTTTGATTTTTCTTCTCCTAAAACTATAACGACTGATAGGTCCACTTCTTTTTGTTCTTCTTTTACAGTCTGATTAGGTTTTACTTTTTTTATATATTCAATTGTTTCACTCTTCCCTACAGCTGCATGTCCTGCTTTTTCATCAAAATATAAGTCAATTATAATTTGATTTACTTCCGTGTCTTTATCAAGTTGCTCTAATTCGGAAATAAATGGTAGCAAATGATTTTGCACATCAAATTCACACGCGAAATTTTGCAAAAAATAAATATTCGGTACATATTTAATGTGATTAAAAAATTTCACAACATTAATTCTTTCGCCAAATTTCTCCTCAACTTCTTCTCTTGATAAATTTGGATAAGACAAATCGAAAACTAGATTTATTGGTACAGGTATCCATTTTAATAAATTTGTTTGAGGATTATTAATTAAAGCTGTGGAGCCCTTAACGAATCCAGCTAAAATTAAAGACATAAATCCTCCCCCGGAACTGCCATAAAACAACACATTTTTCGAATCAACTTTTAACTTTACAAATACTATTTCTAAAATATTTGCTATATCTTGTAAATAAAATCTATTTAACTCTCCCTGTCCCCAGCCTAAAGATAATTTTCCAAGATATAACGTAGGGTCATTATAATATATAACAGTATCTTCAAATTCATCCATCCAAGAATGTCGATGAAAAATAGGTGGACCAATTGGCTGTTCTTGAAACCCACCTGCTCCGGATCCAAAAACAATAGTGTTAGAAGCGTCGGGCTTAATACGAATTAAAAATTCATACGTTACTTTATCCCAATCAACCTTGAGTATAAATGGTTCTGTAATTTGAAAATCCATTTGCCATAATTGTTCATATGAAATGTTAATTTTTTTGTACTGGTCTAACAGTTTAATCACCCTTTCCATCTATTTCAAGATGTTCTATTAAGTAAGAGAGAGCTTCAACGTGATCACCAATTATTCTTAATACTGCCGGAGGATGTCCATTGTGACTTACATTCTCCATTAAACGAATTCTATTCGGTTTTACAACATCAACGTAATGTACACATTCTACTCTATACCCTTGTAATATAGCTTTTACTTGTGCAAGACTAGGGCATAGTAAGCTTTCCCAGCCTATTGCATCTAAACATGATCTACTCATAGCATGTGGAATTGCTACTAATGAGCCATTGCTTAATTCTGGACGATTATATGCTAAATTAAGCATATATTTTACGACGTCTACAACATAAAACGGAGGATGTAACATCGGATTCAAATCATTTAATGCTATGTCTACACCAGCTGAAACTGCTTTTGTAAAATGATGCAAATTACTTCCTGAAACACTAAAATCACCATCAATAAATAAAAGAATATCTCCTGTAGCTTCAAGCGCTCCAATAGCACGTCCAACATTATGACCAAGTCGTTCGTTATATTCAATAATAGTAACACCAAGTCTTTTAGCAATATTAGCCGTTTGATCTGTCGAACCATTTACAACGACAATTATTTCTAGTGGTTCTATTTTTCTCGCCTCAAGTATTACTTGTTCTATAGTCTCTTCTTCATTTTGTACTGGTATAATGACAGAAAGTTGTTTCCCGTTATAAATTGAAGAATGCATTCCCCAGCCTCGATGATACGAAGGATACTGCTTGCTTTCACCTAATCTTTGAATAATATCTCTTCTTTTTCCTGCATCAGTAAAACCTACTCTTCTTCCCTTTTTCTCTATCCATTTGGATATACCAATTAAATATTTTTCCACTTTCTCTTTTTCATTTTCTAATAATTCTTTTTTAAATAAATACCCTTCTTCTTCTTCTAACATTTCATCTTTAGATAACGTTCTTATTGCATATTGATTGTTAATCCGCCAGCCTTGATTCACTATGTTCATATGAGCTAGAACGATATCTTCCATATAATTAAAGCCGATGTTTCCCACTACTTCCTTCGTAAGCGCATATGGTAACGAAAGTATTGAATTGCTTTTTAAATCTGGTCGACTTAAAATTTCATTTAACATTTTTCTCCATACAATATCCATATTTGGACATTTATCAACTTCTATAAATTTATCTATTTTGTTTAATACTACATCAGCCTGATTTGTAACGACTGGCTCAATAAAATTCTTCATTTCATTTGAAGATAGTAAAAAATTACTATCTACAAATAACAATACATCTCCTTTTGCTGCCTTTACAGAAGCTTCATACCCATCATAATACGTACTATATTTATCCATCAAAACAATATGGCATTTATGTTTCTTTGCTATTTCATACAAATTACTTCTATCGTTAGGAACGAAAATTATAATTTCAAGAGGATTTAGCTTCCATATAGATTGAATTGACTCTTCTAATATTTGCTCTCTTTCACTATACAAAATAATAACCGTTAACGATTTCATTACACGCCCCCTTTACACATCATGTGACATAAAATATTAAGTATTACCATTTCCTGTGAATTCGCTACTTTATTAACATATTCAAAAGTGAATTATACTGTGTAAAAACAACCGTCTATTTTTGAAAATATAAGTTCTGCACTTACCTCTTTTCTCTTATCATTGTTTGTTACAACTCTCACCATTTAAAAATAAAAAAAGTCCTAATTTCTTTAGGACTCTTTTAAATAAACTTATCAATATTATTAATTTTATATACTCCCTTTTTCCATGTTATACCGCGATCTTTTGTAGTAAATATTTCTTTTTTATTACACGCCCAACCTTTACGCCGATTAAAAAAATGCAAACAAAATACATTTTTTAATAATGGATTGCTTGATACTTTAATCCATTTTGCTCCTTTTTTTATTATTTGATACACACTCCCATTTTCACTATTTATAACCCAGCCATAATAGGAACTAAAAAACGAAATAGCCACTTTACTAGTATTTATTGTTTTATTTGAAATATGCCACGAATTCCCCTTATCAAATGAGTAATTCATTAAAAATACATCATCATTCATTTTAGTTGGTATTACTAATAAGTTATTTTTATAGATTGCTTTATAAGCCATAGCAGTCCCATTATTAATTCCTTCAAGACTTGGAATATCTTTTATAGGATGCCAACTTTCCCCACCATTTATTGTTTTAAATACCGTTGATGTTTCATAATGTTTTTGTAGTGAAATAAACCCAATTAGATCGTTTATAAATGTTATTCCTGAAATACTATCACTAATACTTATATTTTTTATTATTTTCCATAATTTCCCTTTCGTTTTCAAATAGTATAAATTATGTTCAAATTTATTTGATGCAAGCTTTCTAGATAATACAATCCATATACTATCCATATTCGTAGCATGCAATTGAACTTGAACATCAGTCGATTTCTCCCAATCTTCTTCAACCGGTAAAATAAACTCACTCCATCTTTCTCCTCTATTAACTGTATAAAATATAGCTGGCAATAAATCGTCATTCTTTTTTGTTAAACCATATGCCCAAGAGCTTCGAGCGTTTATTGGATACCCAAATAATACAATTGAATTAAGAGGATTGACAATATCCCATTCTACTCCTCCGTTTCGAGTATATAAGATAGCCTGCTTTTTATTTGTATATTGAATACTAGCCCAACCATATTTATCCGTTCTCATTTGTAAAGAAGTAAATTGAATATCATTATTTTCCAATATATCACCTCATTCTTATTATTTATATATTCGTATGCTATTATTTTCAAAACGTTCTATCATTAGTTATTTAAACCACCCGCTTTATCTACTATCTTTATACTTACTTTCCCTTTTCTTCACCACTCAAATATAACGAAATTCCTTCTATTTTTCCGTTATCATATACAAACGACTATATTTTACAAAATTCAACTATAAAAAATGCACCCCAATTGTAAACTATCCCCAACAATTAGAGTGCACTTTATATAAAATATAGCTTTTAATTTTTAAGCACTTACTACAGTAGCAACCTTATCCATACAAGTAATAAATTGAGTAATAAATGTATCAATTTCTTCTTTTGTAATTATATATGGAGGAAGTAAACGGATGATATTCCCTTGTGTTACGTCAACTAATATCCCTTTCTCCATTAGCTCTACCTGTAATTTTTTCACATTTTCATTTGTATCATTTAAACTAATTCCAAACATCATACCAGCATGACGTACTTCCTGAATATAATAAGAGTTTTCTTTCTGAATTTCTTGTAATTTATCATTTAAATATAGTGACTTTTCATACGCTTCGTGCATTAAACCATCTTCAATCAATGTGTTTAATACCGTTAACCCTAAAGCCGTTCCCATTGATGAATGAGCAAACGTTGTCCCGTGATCTCCTGGTGAAAATACATCACATAACTTTTTGCCTACAATAATTCCTCCTAGCGGTATCCCGCCTCCTGCTCCTTTACCAATTTGAATAATATCTGGTGTAATATTAAAATTTTGATAAGCAAATAGTTTTCCCGTTCTACCCATACCACTTTGAACTTCATCAACGACAAGATGTACATTATATTTTTCACATAAATATTGAACACCATGTAAATATTCACTTGATAAAGGATAAATTCCTCCACTTCCTAAAACAGGCTCTAGCATAATCGCAATTGGTTTTTCTTTAATAATAGTCTCCTCTAATTGGTCTATATTTTCGCGCTCTACTTCATATACAGGAATCGATGTTTTAGGGAAATTTTGATATACACTTTCTTGTCTCGTAAAATGAAGTGCCCCTAACGTACGCCCATGGAAACTATTCTTCAGCACTACAATTCCTTCACGTTCTTCATTCGTATTAGCTCTATATTTATCAATTAATTTCAAAGTTGTTTCTGTCGCTTCCGTACCAGAGTTTGTAAAAAAGACCTTTCCGTTTTTTAATGAGCAATCCACTAATTTCTTTGCATATTCAATCGCAACTGGATTTAAAAAATGAAACGGCAGATGCAACGATTTTGTAACTTGTTCCATTGTCGTTTGTACAATTTTCGGATGATTATACCCTAATACATTCACTCCCACTCCAGAAAATAAGTCTACATACTCTTTACCATCTACATCATAAAGCTTGCACCCTTCTCCTCTTTCTATCGCAACCTTCGTACGACAATACGTAGACATCATATATTCTTTATCTAATTGAAACCAATCCGACATGTTAAATTCCTCCTATTTATTTTCCCTGTTTATTTCTGTTCATTCTCTATAAACTCATGTATAAATTCATTTTTCAGATTAAAATTTTAATAGTAATTTTCTTCACGATATTCATTTTTCCATAATTTCTTCTATTTCAACAGGTCCACTACATACACGTTTTTTTCATCTAGCGGTCTGTTACTACTTTGCATATCATACATAATCAAGATTATAAAATCATATTTAGTAACAATAGACGAAATAAATTTGGAGGCTATATCGATGAATGAAAACTATGATAAACAGGGGCGATCTTTACTAGGGAATCACTTTAATAAAAAAGGCGAACGTAATGAACAAGCTACCCTTCACTCACAAACAGTTGGTTCACGTGGACCTGTTCTAGAGCAAGATAGTGTACTTCACGAGACGTTACAAGAATTTATTCATGAAAAAATTTTAGAACGACCTGTTCATGTAAAAGGATTTGGTGCGTTCGGTTATTTTCAAACGATATATTCGATGTCTGAACATACTAAATTAAGTTTTTTACAAAATTCTAATGAGAAAGTTCCTGTTATGGTGCGATTTTCGTTAGCTGTTAGTACGAAAGGAACACCGGATACTGCTAGAAATGTACGCGGTTTTTCTACAAAATTTTATACAAAAGAAGGCATTTTTGACCTTTTATGTAATCACATTCCTGTTTTTTCTGTCCGTGATCCGATGCGTTTCCCTGAAACGATTCAAGCATTATTGCCTTCACCTAAAAATAACTTAATAGACCCTAATAGATTTTGGAGTTTTGTCGCTAAAGCACCTGAATCTATTCATTTTGTTGTCCGTTTATACTCTAATAATGGTACGGCCAAAAGTCTTCGCCACATTCCAGGACATAGTGTTAATACATATGTATGGAGAAATGCGGAAGGTAATCGAAAGTATGTAAAGTATCATTGGTACCCGTTTGAAGGTGTACAGTACATTACTAGTAAAGAAGCAATTAAACTAGCTGCCGAAAATCCTGATTATAGCGGGAAAGATTTATATGATGCTATTGAAAATGGTAAACCAGTGGAGTATGGTTTATACGTCCAGCTCATGGATCCGAAAGATGAAGCGCACCTTTCTTATGATCCTTTAGATGACACAAAAGTATGGGATGAACAGACGTATCCTCTCATACCAGTCGGGAAAATGGTATTAAATAAAAATCCTGAAAATTTTATGGAACAAGTAGAAAAAGTCGCATTCTCTCCTTCTAATTTACTGGATGGTGCAGAACTATCAGATGATAAAATGCTGCAAGGGCGCGCTAACATTTACAGTGATTCACAAAGAAGAAGAATTGGTCCAGAATTTCGCAAATTAACGATTAACCAGCAGCAAGATTGGACACCTGCTAATCAAATTACAACCGGTGAAGGAAGGTACGTTGAAGGTAAACTTGAAAGAGCTTCTATAACGAAACAGGATGACTTTACACAAGCTGGTGAATTTTATACGAAGTTACAGCCAATAGAAAAAGAACATCTCGCCGAAAACTTAGCTAGTGATTTGAAAGTTATATCCGATGATATTAGGGAGATCGTTTTGGGGTATTTCAATCAAGTATCAACTGATTTGAAAACAAGCATTGAGACAAAAATGAAAGAGCATTAAGAAGATTAAAACATGCTTTACGAATGAGAATTCAGATGTATATTAATTATTTTCTTATCAAAATCCAATGAGGTTATTTAATTTAAAAATATAAAGCCAACATATCCCTGTTCTATAATTAGAACAGGGATATGTTGAATTAGTTTAATGTTTAACATTAAATACTTTATTTCGCTACAAAATGTAATAAGTAGCCTTTCAAAACAAACTATAGTAAACTATTTTACTTGTACCGTATAATTCCCTGTTCCACCACCATACTTATATACACTTAAGTAATATTTCCCTGGCTTTGCATTATAATTTCCAAGCAATTTGTTCCCATCACGTTTTGTTGCATAAGCTACATAATTATTTAAATCTGATTCAGAATATAATACCCAGTTCAATCCAAGATTTTGTTCGTTCGTAACAGAAATTTGTAAATCTTTTTGATCCTTTACATCAATAACAAATTTATCCCCCTGATCTTGATCGCTCAAGGTTCCTCTTAACAAAATATTCAAAGATAGTGGGTTTGCTGTTTCAAATGAATTATTCGGTTCTTTTTCTACAGCCGTACCTTCTTCCGTATTCACTCCGCTAAACACAACATCATATTCAAATTGCCCAGCATTATTTACACGGTAATTTACAAAATAAGCAGTCAATGTTTTATATCCAGTCCACTCTTTTCCTAAAAGACGTTTCAACATATCATTCGTTGCTTCATTCATCACTTTCCAGTCCTCAACTTCTCCTTTAGCCGCACTTCCTGTATATGTCCCCTGTAGTGTAAATGTATTAAAGAATTGTGATTTATTCTTTGTTACTTTCACATCTTTTAATTTCGCTTCATTCGTAATATCTGACGTAACGTCCGAAAGCGATTTTGGATCATGCTGAGTTAAATACTCATCTGATACTTGTGGAATTGTATACTTATCACGATTATCAATAAGCATTTGCATATAAGATTGATATTCTTCATTTAACTTATTATCTTTGCTTAATGTAGCACGGTATTCATCGTAACTTGAAACATCATTTGCGCGAATTAAATCATGTACTTTATCGAACATTTCTGGGCGCTTATTATACATATATGATTGCAGTGCAAACGAATAATTATAAAAATCCCACGTTCCATATTTCGCATTTAATGTTTGTGATGCTGTATAACGTTTTGCAGGATCATTAGATAACCCACCAATTATACTTTTTCGTGGTACTACACTATCTAATCGCGTTGCACCTGCAAAGAACTCTGCATTCCCTTCTTCAAACCATGTTAAACGTTCATTTTGATACATTTCCCCTTGGCCCCATAATCCCTGAACTTCGTACCTTCCCTGTAAGTAGTGCGTAAATTCATGGCGGAACAATTCTTCCAGACTATAAATACTTTGCTCTGGTGTACGTTCATATGTAAAGAAAGTCCCTGTCCCTTCAATATAAATCCCACCATTATTCGTTTCATATCCGTACAGTTGACGATTAAATTGATACTCATCTGGGCTATTATAAATAACCATCGTTAACACATCATCAGCATGTCCACTTTCAAGTGGTTTATCGCTACCAACTGTACGATAAAATTGAGAACGCACCTCTTTTGCCGCCCAGTATAGACGTTTAATTTTCTCTTCGCTAACTTTATCCCCAGCTTTAAAGACAATTGCACCATCATCAAACGTATACGTTTTCGGTAAATATTTCTTTTTACCCTCTTCTCGAATTTGATCTAAATTTACAGTTTTTCCATTCGCATCTATTCCTCCATAATTTGTAGTAATTTGTTCTGCCGCAACAAAGTATTGCTCTCCTAAATATGGATAAATTCGCATTGCATCTGTAACAACTTGTTGTCCTTTTGTGGGCGTGCTATGAAGCTTGCCCAATCGGCCAGCATAGTAAATTCCATTATTAATTAACCATCCGTTTTTATTTGTTACTGTACCAAGTAGTGCAAAACGATTTATTTCATTAATAAAGTTATCAATATTTCGAAACCACATCGTATCTTTTGGCTCTTTTCCAGTCGTGTACATATCCGTCTGAATATCAAAGTCAATTCCCTTCATCAACTCATATATAGCGTCTCCTTTTGTTCGGTCTTCAATGAAAGTTGCAAGATTATCGTTATATTGTTTAAAAATTTCACCTGCATATAAAACCGTTTCAACATCTGCTGATGCATTTCCAATTAATTTTCCATATGATGCAATTACTTTATTTTGTTCTGATGTACCAAGTTTGAAATTTGGATTTTTTGCAATTGTTTTTAAAGCTGGTAAACATTTATCATGGTAGCTACGCTCATTTAGTTTGCTTAATTCATCATGGTAAAAACCTAAATAAAACGCTGCACGTAGAGCTTCTACTAATGTTTCAATCCCTTTTGAATCATCTTGCGTATAAGCTTGTCCTTGTTCTGCTAGTTTATTAATAATCGCTTGCATTCGGCTATCATCTTGATAGAATTTAAGACTATCACTATTAAACTGAAATAATTCTGGAATTTGATACCATTTAATTGTCACAAGAAGGTCAGTTAATTGTTTATTATTTAATTGATTTAACTCAGCCATCGAATACTTTTTTTCTTCAGCTAACGGCTTAATATTATCGGTTGGTGCTAGTGGACGCTGCGATAAATCCGCTAATTTTAACCGTTTTGTAAAAGATTCATTTTCTTGTACTTTTGAAGGGTGCGCCAATTCATCAACAGATTTCTGTATTCCTACCGGCTCCATTTGTAATACGTTCTTCACATTTTTCTCTTTTGTCTCTGCTTGAATTTGCAAACCATTACATGTTATTGTCACTAGTCCAACACCAAGAATCCACTTAGAAATTTTCGAATATTTAACCATACCATTGCCCCCTAATGATTTAAATGAAAATTCAGAATTTTAAAATCAAAAAAACCCACTTATTTGTATGTATTTACAGTTCCCCTATAAATACAACTATGATTAATAATGCAATAGTAGCTTGTTTTATACTATTACGAGTACAGATTCCTTACATACAATCTCCCTTCCTTACATGTAATACAAGCAAAAACCGTGCCAATCATATTTCTTATGAATAGCCAACATTCTTTTATAAATACTGTAGAATAAAATATACATAGGTGTTTCGGCAATGTATAAATCATTTGACACAAAATCTAATGTTTATGAAGAACAAATTCATTGAATGTTATAAATTCATTAGGCAGTAAATAATCCCCAATTATTAAATCTCTCAAAAAAAGGTAAACAAACATATTCCATAAAGCTAATATGTTTGTTTACCTTTTTCTATTTCAAATCAACAGCAAAATATCGTTGAATAAAAACAGCATGAATAAGTATTTTGTTATTCATTTCTCTTTTTCATATAATCTTTTTCACATTGCAACGGCTTAAATTTCACTTTTTTCCCTTTCTTCTTTTTCGTTTTTATAACGAGCCATTCCCCTTTTTCAACGTCTAGTTTTAGGCGTTTCATTACATTGATATTATCTTTTTCTTTATAAAGTAAAAATGCTTCTTGCGCCCTCACAAATAGGCTGGGCTGTTCGCTAAATCCACCACTATCATAAATTTTAGTTAGCGAAGTATAATAAGAATCATTTTCCTTTCCACCATACATCAAATGAGCAGCCTCCAGATTTCTTTTACTTACTTCCCAAAAACTATGTTCATCAATATTTAAATTAAATGTGGATTTAATGTCCTGTATTATATTCTTCACATACTTTTCATCTCTAACTTTTCTTTCTTCGAGACAATCCGAAGATAACTCTGGTACATCTGATTGGGAATGTACAACGTGTTGTATCGATACACACAGAATAAATACGCTTAAAATGTAAAATATTTTTTTCATATTTACATATCACCTCAAATGATTTAGATACTATATCATTTGAGGCTTACAATATTCTTATGCTAATAATAAGAAAGATCCTATAAAATAAAATTTTTATAGGATCTTTCCTTTTAATATTGCTTTATCAAATTCACGGGTGGGGCAACTACCTTACTACTTTTCACATCATATAATCCTATAGGTGTTACTCGTATAAAAGGCAAGTGCGTCGCAGAAAAGAATAAAATTGTAAATGCTGGATCATCATACGCGTAGCCACGCTCTTGTAGTAATTTCACCATCTGTTTCTCTTCCTGTATTAATTCTCTCATTTTTAAATTAGACATAATCCCGAGCAATGGTAATGCTATTTCGTGTAACACTTCATTGTTTTCTACTATGACCATTCCACCACCGAGCTCTTTTACTCTACGAAAAGCTGTAAGCATATCTTCTTTTCTTTTTCCGATAAGAATGATGTCACCTGTACCAGAATAAGAGCTAGCAAGCCCACCTAGTTCTTTTGCAAAACCTTTCACAGCTATATTCACTTGCCAACTGCCATCACGAGCAATCATCATAAGGAAACATTCATCATGATCTGTGGACAATTCATCACAGTCTATATTGATTTCACTAGTGTATGGTTTTGTAATAACGTTATTTAATAAGTGTATCCCCGTTTTATTAGAGAAAATCATATCCTCTTTTTCTATTGACCAATCTAATGATAATGGAGTTACTTTATGTTTACTCCAGTCTATATGTAATGCCTCATGTGTATTTACACCGTCACGCTTCACCCATTTCCCCTTTGCAAGGACACTAATTGGTACTGGGTTTTCTTTACTTTCTAAAATATTGATATTAGCAATTCTACCTGTCGCAATCGAACCATGTACATGTTCCATATTATAATAGCGAGCAATATTATAACTTGCCATATCGTATGCATCTATTACTGGCACTCCTTGTTTTATCGCGGTAGAAATCATAACGTTTGTCATTCCATTCTCATAAAACGAAGGATGTGAGCCGTCTGTTGTAAAAAAGAATCTATCAAACTGCTTTACGCCTAGTTCCAACAATTCTTTCAGTAAAACTTCTAAATCTGGGCGGATTGAAGAATTTCTTAGGGAAACAGTGTAACCTTGCATAAGACGAGTGAAAGCTTCCTGCCCTGTCATCGCTTCATGATCACAATCTGTACCTAACAGTTTTAACTTCGCTAAAGTCGTTTCAGATGCACCTGGAAAATGTCCTTCTACTTTCTTCTGCAATCGCTTCGTTTCCTGCACCCAAGTTAACATTTCATCATCGCCATGTAATAGTTTTGGCCACGCTGTTAGTTCGCCGCCTTGAAGAACTACTTTATGCTTAAGCCATTCTATTATTTCTTCACGATTAAATAAAGTTTCCCCGTTTTGCAATTCAGTTTGTCCATCAAAACGACACCACCAATACATACTTGCTGGAATCTTTTCAAATTCATCTAATAAACGAAATGCTTCTTCACGCTTTAATGTGAAAAATAAAGTTAAATTATCATTAATAAAAGTTGTTGTCCCAAACTGCATCGCATGATTCGCTAAAGTTTCAGGGTTATATAATTGATATGGATGTGCATGAGGTTCTATGTAACTTGGAACTACATACTTTCCATCACAATCAATGACTTCACATTCATGCAGTTGCACTGGCAGCTTTTCCCCTACATAAACAATCCGGTCATCATAGATCCAAATATTTGCTTGCATCCACTCGCGCATATAGGAATTTAAATAAGTTGCGTTCTTACATAAAATGTGCGGACTTCTTTTACCATCTATTACTTCAACATGCTCTCGTAATTGTTTATTACTCCATTTATAATGATTTTCTCCCATTGTATTCAACTCCAAATCAACTCATAATTATTTTGATTAAAACGAGAAATAATTAACTAACTAAAGATTTTCCATTCATAACTCCCCTATTGGCGCCCCTATATCCTTCATTATATTTAATAATTTTAAAAATAACAATTTTCAGAACTACATACCTTTTTTATCCAAAATAAAAAGAATGTCATGTAACTGACATCCTTTTTATTTTTATCGTAAGCATTAAGATTGATTTTCACTTTGAAATACACTTGATGCCATATCATAAATGCAACTACTGTCCATAGTTGCGAACTTAAAAAAGCACCTCTTTTAAATATAACTATAACAAAATTCCATTCACTTTCTTTTCATCTATTTATTAAATTCAATTTGCATCATTTTATTAAACTGCGGAACAATATCGACCCCACCTATAGAGTTGAGACTGATAGCCAATGTATGTTTGCCTCCAATTACTCCCCCAGCAAAAGTTGTAAATCCAGGAATTCCTCCTCCATGCCCCCAAACTGAAACACCGTTTGGAAGTTTAGTCTCATAGATTCCAAGACCGTATGCGTCACCAACCCCTTTTCCTTCTATAGGAATTGTAGTAAGCATTTCTTTTAGCTCGCGTTCCTTCAGTAACTTACCACCGAGTAAAGATGAAAAGAACTTATTTAAATCATCCGCATTAGAAATCATATCTCCAGCTGCATTAGCTAAACTCGGATTATAATAAGTAATATCTTTCAACTCGCCTGTTCCTTCCATTTTCACATATCCACGAGCATGATTCTTTCCTGGGATGACGGGTGAATTTCCTGGTAAAAACGTATTTGATAGGTCCAAAGGTTCAATAATGCGCTTTTCGATTTCTTCCGCATAACTATTTCCAGTTATTTTTTCAATAAGCATTCCTAGTATTACGTATCCTGTGTTTGAATACAACCAGTCTTTACCCGGCGAGAAATCTGGAGGCAGCGAAAGGCCTATTTTCACTATTTCTTCTGCTGTATACGTTTTTTTCGAATTCATTATGTCCGCGTCTTTTGACTTTAAGTATTCAGCGATACCACTCGTATGATTCAAAAGTTGTCGTATCGTAATTTGATTACCATCATACCCATTTCCTTGCACGAGACCCGGTAGCCACTTTTCAATTGGATCGTCAAGTTGTAAGCGCTTTTCTCCTACTAATTGAAGAATAGTCGTGGCAGTAAACGACTTCGTCACACTACCAATCCGAAAGCGATAATCCGAATTCACCGGTTTCTTTGTACTTAAGTCCGCCACGCCAGCAGTAAAACTACTAGTTTTTCCGTTGTTAGACGCCTTAGCTAATATTCCTACAGCACCAAGCTGTACTGTTTCCTGCATTACTTGTTTCCAGCCATTACGATTCTTTTGATCATGTACTTGTGACGAACTAGAAATATTTTGAGTTGACTCTGCAGTCACAGTAAAACCAGGTGTAAATAGAGCAGTACCCGCTAATAAAACTGCAAAACTTGCTAACTTAATTGAATTACATTTTTTCATAAGGCTTTCTCTCCTCCATTAATATCGGATTGATTCAAGCTATACTTTCATCCTATATGATAAATCTCTCTTTTTTCTTATCCATTCCTTACGAAATACTTACGTTTAAATTTAAATACGGTAAACTGAGGAAGAGTTATGCATGCAAATAAAAAGAGAACATGTTTTCATTTTTTATGTAAACATGTTCTCTTAAACATTTAAAATTCTATATCAACTTTTCATCCTATTCTTTACACAACTAATTTATATTCCTTTTTACCAGCCCGCACTAGCATTCATACCATTTCCAATAATAGAAAGTAATAGCGGCCATAATACTGGTCCCAATGTAAGAAATACATTTAGAAGTATGAGCATTCTATATCCAACGGTGAAATTGTGATTTTTACGATTAACAAATACTAAACTGATTAATGATATTATAGTTGTTAAAAATAATACTAACATTAGCAACCAATACCACACCATTAAACTAAGACTCCATGGTGTTAATAGCTCATGTATGATACAAAATGTGATTCCTAATACAGAAAAACTAAAACTAGTCACCGCTGTTTTTATAAGCCATTTATTTATTTTTTTATCGTATGTATTTTTACAATATAAATCTATTAAAGTATATAAAGATAAATATGCCATTAATACACCTATCCAAGACAATAACCAGTCTCCGTCCCCTTTGAATAATACGTACAGTAACCAACACATACCTACTGCTGAAAAAACAAAGGAAATAAGTATGCTTTTTAATACCGATTTCATTACATTTTCACACCCTTAAAAAATCAAAAATTAATTATGATTTATAAAAATTAAGTATAGGTTAACACGTAATGAAGTATAAGTAAATAAAGTTAATTTTATTTACCTATTTGAATACGGTTTCATATAAGAAAATAATTCATGTTAATCAAATTTCCATATAAAAAAGAAAAGGTGAATATTTATGTATCCACCTTCCCATCTCCCTCTACCCACTTCATTATTTCTTCCACATCTAAATCCGTATACGTCTTTTCACCATAACGAACAGACTCATATAACGAGATAATATCCCTTGTTCTACAAATTCTTTTTAACCATTGTTGCATCGTTTCATAGGACCTTCTCTGTTCATGAAATGGTAATGTTCTTTCCCATTCAACTAACGTTTTTCTTATCTTATCTGTCGGTAACGGCTGTTCTAACTGATGAATGACTTTTTCATTCTTTATGCTTCTTACCGCAGTTTGCTTTGTAATCAATTCTTTCTCCTGTACTATTTCTGTTTTCGTCAATTTTTTCCTAATATACTTGTAGATGGCATATATAATTGATATTGCAATTATCACATAAAAAGCTATAGTAATCCATATATTTGAAAGAACAGAAAGCACGTCACTCCATAGACTTTCTCTTTCGAAAGGTTGAAATTTTTTACCCGTTTTCGTTCTTATACCTGTATCTTCTACTTCTTCATATTCATCTTCATCTATTTTGGAATCATCAAAATTTTCACCTATACTAGTAAAGTCATAATTTCTTTCCGATATTGTCTTAGTCTTACTGAAAAAACGCTCTTTTACTATGTCCTGTACATACACAACACCTTGTGATAACGTTATCGCACTAATCGCAAAGAAAAGTATGATTAAAGTTCTTACACTCCATAACTTCACTTTCATATGCCGCTTTTTATTCACCATGACATAAGCCCCTTCTTATTCTTTCATTACAATCCATTTATTCGTTCTACTGTATTTCTTTGGTGAAGTACCAATAATTAAAGGAACCGCATCCAGTTCCTTTCGACGAAAGCCTGCTGTGTAAAAGTAAGAAGAAGATATAGGCGTATCTTGGTCTGATATCGAGGCAAGTACCTTTAATACATTTTGCAAATGTTTCCGATTATCCCCATTTTTTATATGTAGCAAACCGTTATCTTTTACACTATTGATCCATACTTCAAACGAACAGTTTTGCATAAGAAGTTGTTTGCATATACCTGCTGTTAATTCAATTAGTTCCTCTATATCATTTCGCAAAGAAACACCACTTTTATTTTGCAAGTTGAGATAAATCGCGTATTTATCACATTGTGTTCGCTCATACTTTTTCGCAGTTATCGTCCCTGTTTTCGCTGTTGCACTCCAGTGGATGGAACGAAAATCTTCATTTTCATAAGACTTTACTCCCATTACTTTCGTTTCATCATATAAGGGTGAAGACATCGCTTTTCGAAATCCTCGTGACCATTCTTGTAATTCAGGAACTTGTATTTTCGGAACAGCTGGTAAGACTAAATAAGAGGGCGTATCAACTTGTTTATATGTTATATGGTTCGTTATAAATCCAAAGAGATCAGTAATAACAATTTCAACTTCTTCCCATTTCGCGATGCCTCTTTTTAACGCTACAGCTTGCAAATCAAATGAAACTGACTCCCTTCCTTTTAAATTAAAATTCATATAATAATTTGAACCTGTACTATGATTTTTGTTTATTTCATCATGATTCCAAGTTAGCTTATTTTCACATTTAAATCGAAATACGATATTAAGAATAGGAAATATCGACTTGTTTGAAATTTTCATTTTGCACATATTCGTTTCACCTATAAAAACGTTCGAATTCCCTTGACTGTATTCCCATTCAACACGAGATACTTTACGTATATATACATGCATAGCACCTATTAAAATTACATATAAAAATACGAGAGATAAAAACAGTAGATTACTTGAAAATACACTTAAAATAACGGCTACAACTGACATAACCCCCATTACGAAAGGCTCCGCTAAAGGTGTATACACAAGCTGTTGATTCATCGTACATTCTCCACTGGCACACTAATCGTATGAAGAATTTCTTTCATAATTTGTTCTTTCGTCGTTTTCATCTCTCCCTCAATCGTTAACGTTAAACGATGAGCACAAACGGATGCAGCGAGCGTCTTAATATCATCTGGCGTACAGTAATCTCTTTCATTTAATATTGCCCGTGCTTGAATTGCTCTCATAAATGCCAACGTTCCCCGAGGGCTTACACCAATTTCAATTAACTCATGGTTACGAGTTGCTTCAATAATTTCAAGGAGATAATCTTGCACATCATTCCCTACTAACACTTCTCTTGCACGCTTTTGCATCGTAATAATTTCTTCACTTGAAATAATAGAATGTAACGTTTCTAATGGATCATTCATTTGAAACCGATTCATCATTTCCTTTTCAGCTTCTCTCGTAGGATAACCTTGGCGTATTGTGAGTAAAAACCGGTCTAACTGAGCATCTGGTAACGGAAATGTGCCCGCTGATTCGAGTGGATTTTGCGTTGCTATAACTAAAAAAGGTTCTGGTAATGAATGTGTCTGTTTCGCAATTGTAACAGTACGCTCTTCCATAACCTCAAGTAACGAAGATTGTGTTCTCGGTACAGCTCGATTAATTTCATCCACTAATACGATATTTGCAAAAATGGGTCCTAACCTTGTTTTAAAATCCGATTCCTTTACATGAAAATATTCAAGACCAATAACATCTCCAGGCAAAGTATCCGCTGTAAATTGTATTCTTTGAAATTTAGCGTCCACACTTTTAGCCAAACTTTTCGCTAATGTTGTTTTTCCTGTCCCAGGTACATCTTCTAATAAAATATGTCCCCCTGCTATTAGAGCAATGGCTGCTAGTTCTATCGATTCGTCTTTTCCTATAATAACCTTCGAAATATTATTAGTAATTTTCTTTAATGTACTCATATAGTAATCTACCACCTTTTAATTATCTAAAAATTAAGAATATATTTTTTCCAAATTATAACATGTAATTCGAAGATGAAATAGAGTGAAAATAAATCTTTTATTTTTTCTTCATTGCACGCAAAAAAGCACCTATTGTCGTATATTGACAATGAGGTGCTTAACTCACGTAATTTTCATATTGGGTATTTAACACCTTATATACATTCACTATCTTTCTATTTCACTCCAAATATCAATATCACTTTCATTTAAAATCGATTTAATTTCGTCTTTCTCAAAAACTACTAAATAATTATAAGGTAAAGCTAGTACTTGAATAATTGCAGGTTTCATTTTTAATAATTCGTAGGCGTATATGGTCTCTAATTCTCCTGATACTTCTTCATTGATAGGACCTATATACCAACCCGAATCATCTTCATCACAACCACTAGATCTTTGTAAATAAAACTCTTCTTGTTGCAACACGTCTTTCGCTATCACAATCTTATCATTAAATTTTATTAATTCCCCCTCCATATTTAATCGGCGTAAGCAATGTGATTGCTCAAGTTGTACCCATAATGCAATCGTTAAGTCTTCCGTCTTATCTTTAAAAGGATTTTTAGTATAATCCCGGGTAATAATTTGATAATACTCTTCATACTTATATAAACTATAAACAGACCATCCAATTTGTATTGAAAATCCATCTATTAATTTATCTTCTACTTTAGATAATAAATTAAATAGTGTTTCTGCATGAAAAATTAAAGGTTCTTCTACTTTAGCTTTTATATTTTTATTACCTATATTTTTGATTATTGTTTTCAAATAAATGTTCTCCACTTCTATTGAATTTGCTCACTCAATCTACATTCCTCAACTTGCCTTATATAGACTTTCGCTATAAACACCAATAATATTTCTAATATTAAAACTCTTCTCCCCACACTACTGTATTTCCTATTTCTAACTCGACATAATATTCTCGACCTTCAATTGGATTTTCTCCATTCCAACTACCTTTTCTATGTCGTGCCAACTACTACGTTAAAACTTACGAATTTGTACGAGTTCATTAGTTTAATATACATTCCATCTGTTTATATTCATCCCCCAGTAAAATATCATCTTGCCTAAGCTCGTACTTCTTTTTCTTTTCTATCATTGTACATAGTACTCTATGATGTTTCAACCATCATAGAGTACTGACTTTCAAACACCCTTTCACTTTCTTATTCCACTTAAAGACTCTCTTTTTCACTCTTCATCATCATAAGCATCTCCAAGCGATTCAAATTCACTCTTTAGCCAATACCAATATTGTCCATTGTTATTAATAAGTTTTTCAAGTAATTCAGTGAATGAAGTTGCGATAATTTGCGTCTCCCCAACTATTCCATGTCGATCAAAGAAACTATCATAACATCTACCTAATCTCTCTTCACTAAGATTTATTGTTAAATATTCACCCTTACCATCATTGCATATAATATACCAATTTGATGAAATATCTTCTTCACATAACTCTCCTACAATTACGGGATTAGCCAAAATAAACTCCTCTGGGGTAACAATATGAATAGGATATTCCTCATTTTCAAATAAAGTTAGACCACCACAAAGACTATAAAATTCTTTTAAATCACCTGGTAGCATATGCTTATTCTTATCAACTATCGGTAATTTTGTAGGCTCCTGAACTCGACAATTAGGTAATGATTTTACTTTTTTAATCAACTGATTAATATTTTCCATCTAAATTACTCCCTAAAATTATATTGATTAAAGGCCCTATAATACTCTTGTCTAGCTAAACGTGGTACATTCGCAGCATCAAACATTTTTTCCGTCAATTCTTGTATTTCTTTTGGTGAAACAGATTTCCAATCTACTTTACCTCCAACCTTTTTCCCTGTTTTTTCAAAGAGCCATTGTCTATAAACAGCTTTAGTAGCATTGTGTTGCTCTTTAGTTAAAGCTATAGTTGGAGTATTCGCCCCTCTACTAACATAATCAGGGACATTATGTTTAGCCCATACATCCATAACTCCATGATGATTTTCTAATGGTGAATTGCTTGGCCTATACGGTACTATATCGTATGGTTCTGAAGTCTTACCATCTTTAGACTCCGCAAACTTATAATAAGCTTCTATTAATTCGCCTTGAGGTATTTTGGTTACGATAGTTCCACCAATACTAGAGAATGCATAGGAAGCCTCTCTCTTAAATGATTGTAACATTTCAAGCGTAGGCTTCAATTCTTTTGCTAGTTTTACTGCATTAGCAAATGTACTTACTCCACTTGATGCTTTTGCTCCTTTTGTGATATGGCCTATTGAAGATTTAATTAAATTATTCAATTAATTTCTATATACAGATATAAATAGAAGGTGATAACAATATGTTTATGAATTTACTAACATTCAATTAGATATTATGGATATTTAGATAAAAAAATCCAGTGATAATTCATAATTCGTCTGCGTTTCAACATCTCGTACATATTTCCTAATTAGCTCTTACATCTAGCTCACTGGATCCATTACCAACATTACCCTTATACCTACTTTAATACAAACTAAAAAATCCACAGTGTTAAAATTTATCACTGTGGATTCCAACATTTATTTTTCTTGGCAATGCACCATATCATAAGGGTAATATGAACTATCTTTCAAGGTTGAATCATCTAATTTTAAAATTTTAGCGATTGCTCCACTTTCAAAACTCCAGTAACCACTATAAATGTCATGTTTATTTTCATGTGCATCGTACCATGCTTCTTCTAAATGTCCCTTATACCAATACTCCTTTATATATTTCTCTAAATTTTTTATAGATTTCTCTTGTGAAATTTTATTACTCTCAATTACTTCTTTTAATTTGAAATATGGATATTTTACATAAAACTCACTTTGCTCATAAAAATCTGATGGCTCACTATTTCTAAAAGCAATAAAATAATTAATCAGATAATCATTTAATCCTTCTTTCCTTACCATTGCTATTAGTCTATTAAATTCTTTATCTTCAACATTTAGCATTACTGCTATAGATATTATCCATAACATACGTATATATCCACTTTCTTTATTCCACACTTTTTCCATTATATTTATTACTTCAGGTAAAAAATCACGAATAGTTTGGATAGAACAACCCGCAGAGTACATTGCCCTTAATTTATTAAAATGATACCCTTGTAACGCTATATATCCATTCTTTACACCTTTATCATCTTTGCCTCTTTCCTCAATAACCTTTTCAACCAATAATAAAAACTTTTCTATTCTCTTTTCCTCATAATTGATAAATTTGTTAAAATATATATCATTTTTGATTTTATCCCTTAGCATAATTTCTTTTCCACCTTTTATACTTCAAGAATTTTCTTCACAATCGTTCCGTCAGGCATAACTTGAATAACAATTCTTTGAACATTTTCTGGATTCAGCAACATCTCTTCCACAATTTCATCTGCTTTTTCTTTTGACAAAGTACTATCTAACCTTTCACTTCCAAGAATCCAATCTTCACTCATTTGCTTACCATCATTTGTTTTTCCTAATTTGGATGTGTTATACTTAGCCTCCGCTATCACATACTTAGGTGGCGGAGATGAATTTTCATATACAGCATCTATTCCCTTAACAATTTTTTGATCTAATGTTAATACACGATCATCACTAATTCTAGTATATGTTTGACTTTCAAAAAAGTCATCCATCTTCATTTCACCATAATTCCCTTTACGCTTCGTTGTTTTTAAAGCTACTTCGCCACTTTCTACTGATTCTATTACCGTACGTTGTTGTGCTCTAGCTGCTTCTAATGTTTGGGCTACTTTTCCAGATTCCTTAGATATTTCACCAGTTTTACCCGTACCCTTACCACCATCTTTAGACTTCGCAAACTTATAATAACCTTCTATTAATTCGCCTTGAGGTATTTTGGTTACGTTAGTTCCACCAATACTAGAGAATGCATAGGAAGCCTCTCTCTTAAATGATTGTAACATTTCAAGCGTAGGCTTCAATTCTTTTGCTAATTTTACTACATTAGCAATTGTACTTACTCCATTTGACGCTTTTGCTCCTTTTGCGATATGGCCTATTGAAGATTCAGTCAGACTCTTATATATCTATATAAACAAATAATAAAAAACAACATGTTGATGAAGTTGCTAAAAATCAATTAGATATTATGGAAGGTTATACAAAATCCCGAAATGTGGATATTCGAATAAAAAACTCCAGTCATGATTCATAAAATCACTGGAGTTTTCATCTTAATACATACTATAGTTTTTATCATTCATCCGATTACAAAAGCCGTTTCCTAATCGAACGAGCTTCTACCCTCTTTTCAATAAGACTACATTCTCGAACTATGATTATTTGATAAAATATTTCTTCTTATTTCAATCAATTAAATCCATATAATATAAATCATTTTCTGATATTTTTGCAAGAAAATCTTCTAGTGAATCGGCAATTTTAAATTCATCATAATAAATCCCATTATTTTCTTCTGTTGTTAATTTAATTGAAATTAAAACTGTTTCATTACCTTCAAAAAAGATTATTTCTTCTTCAAGATCATCATAAACTTCAATGTCTGGAAAAAATTCATAATCATTTTGCTTTAATCGAAAATCTCTAATAGAATAAGGATCCATAATACGATTAATATTGTACTTAGAACCTTTGATAAAGCCATACCCAACATTTAAGAAGAAATCTTTTAGTTCTTTTGGAAATTTCAAACCTAATACCTCTTCCACTTCTTCTATCTCTTCTAATGCTACTGAATAAAAGCTATTATGTTTATTTGATACTAGATAATCATACTTCATATTATTTACCTCCATTAAAAAGTTTATTTCCTGGTGAACCCGAACCATGAATACCAGCTTGATGCTCATTAGGAAATTTAGCAGGATGGATATTCCACCACTCATGTTCCCCACGATAAGAGTTTTCAATTATATGATGAGCATCATAAGGTTCTCCTTTTTTTCTTAAGATTTTTCCTGTTTTCTCTGAAATCACATCTTCTGTATAAGTTGGCCATTTTTGACCAGTTTGTTTTTCCCATTCATCAATTAATGAATTCTTAATTTTATTAAACTCTCGTCTATATCTCTTTGTTTCTGAAGACGTCATCTTTTTATATTCTGTATTTCTTAATGCACTTTTTAATTCTTCCATTTGGTTTTTTGGTATTTTTCTATTTGTCTGTGTTTCAATATCTCGTACATATTTTCTAATTAGTTCTCCATCAATCTTACTTCCAGCCCCACTGACGCCCTTACCAACACCACCCGTACCCTTACCACCATCTTTAGATTTCGCAAACTTATAAAAAGCTTCTAATAATTCGCCTTGAGGTATTTTGGTTACAATAGTTCCACCAACACTAGAGAATGCATAGGAAGCATTTCTCTTAAATGATTGTAACATTTCAAGCGTAGGCTTCAATTCTTTTGCTAATTTTACTGCATTAGCAAATGTACTTACTCCACTTGATGCTTTTGCTCCTTTTGTGATATGGCCTACTTTATTTAGTGCCCTATCGCCTAATATTGTGGTAGCTATTTGTGTTAATCCATAGGTAGTCAATTCTGTACGACTCTCTGCATCTCCCTCTATCATATCTCGTTTTATTTTATTTGAAAATGCATGCCACATATTTTTTGCAGTTTCATCCAAATGGAAAAGTGCATAGGTTACATTAATAAAAGTTCCTATGTCCATATTACTTAAAGCTATTGCGGACTCGATTTCATCACCAATAGCTTTCCCCGATCCTCTTTGAATAGCTTCCCACATCTTTTTCGCTGTTTCAAACGTGCCAACTATACTGTCTGTCGCATCGGCACAAGCATTTCTAACCGGAGATTTCTTCTCAATTATGTTATTTGTTTCTATATCTTTAATTGACTGATCATTTTTTCGAGCTGTTTCTTCTATAATCCCCTGAATCGAACTCACCCAATCCATATTCAACCCTTGTGTACTAAACGTACCACTCACAGGACTAAATCCTTTCCCACTTTGCACTTCAGCGAGTCCGGCTGTGATGCTAGCTGCTAATTGGAGAGCGGTGCTGTAGTTGTTGCTGGATGAATGATTGAATTCATATAAATGCTCTAGTTTTTCTTCCATTTTTTCTCATTGCACCTAATACCGTTACAATTGCACCTACTCCGGGCATTGGTGTAAGTACTTCTATTGCTTCTATACTTGTAATCGATTGATTAATTCCCCTTATTTGTTCTCTTATTTCTTGTTCAATCACATCTGTCGAAGCAACTTTCGCTTGGAACTCATTTGGAAATGCTTCATTTTGGCGAATTAATTCTTCACATAAGCATATGATTCCTTGCGCTAATGGCCGAAATGTTTGGACAAGGTAGGCTTTTGCACTACTGTATGTTTGTCCTTGTAATACTGTGTCTATCGCAAATGCATCAATAGATTGAATGGCTTGTTCCATACTTTGAATCGTAGCATTACATATAGCGTTCATACTTTGAGTTTGACTTTGTACTTCTCCCAAATACATGTTTAAACTCATGTATTGGCCTCCCTTTGTAGTTGCTGCTGTTCATAGGAAAGGTCGTTTTCTTTCTCACTGAGATGCCGTTTTTCTTTAAGCAACGTCTCTTTTTCATTTTCTAATTCGAATGTAAGTTTTCTTTCATACTGTCCGATTTCTTGCCGCATATTCGTAAAAAGGTGAAACACTTCTTTGTCGCCGTGCCAAGTTTCTAGTATTCGGTTAAATAAACGATTACTTCTATTTTTCCATTCATGAAAACTAACCTCAGCTCGTTCTTGATTTTGCAGCGCAATTCGGTTTTCATTTTGTTCTTCAAATATAATTCGTAATTTTTGATTACATTGACTGATTCTCGTTTCAATTTCTTGACTCATCTTTTCTCCCTACCTTTTCCCCTTTACGTAGGTTGTTACATTATTGAAAAGTCTTTTGAAGTCCTGTATCCATTTTCTCAAATTCATTTGCTACGGAATGGATATTATCAATTGTTTGTTGAAAAGCAGTACAAAATTGTTTCGTGATCTGTAAATTTTGTTGATTTGCCTCTTGTGCTTGGAAGTTCACAGATAGTGTCGTACGCGTTGCCTTATTTATAGAGCGACTAGTAGCACTTTGCATTCTATCTGAAGCATTTCTCATTTTCGTTGCAAGTTGCGTTGCCGTATGCAAATTACTTTGAAATTCTCCCATTACTTACTCCCCTCTACCTTTTACTTACAAGAAAATTATACCTCGGAAAAATATCCCAATAAACCAAATGTTCGAATTTAACATACAATTCACCACAGTTACTGAGGATACGAGCAACGCTTATCAATCAACATAACTGAGTCCAAAATGGATTCTACTTATACAAAAAAGATGACTTCAGCCATATGATATGATCCCCTTATAGTAGACAGTTGAAAGAAAGTTACTTTACTGTTTATTATGGAGGGGATTTTTTATGGGGAAAATTAGAAGAACTTTTTCAATTGATTTTAAAATGAAAGCTATTGAATTG
>NZ_QXCO01000046.1:0-26330 GCF_003458115.1 Bacillus sp. ISO11
GTTTTTCCACTTTCTGTACCATCTAAATATCGTTTCACCGCTTGGATTTTTTCTTTTGAAGAAAATTTAGCCATAAAAAATGCACCTCCAATTGTTAGACTGTGTCTAACAATTGGGGTGCACTTCATAATTTAGATGGCTTTTGTATGTTACTCTATCGTTTCAACTTCACGTGGATTTTTCATCTCTTCCACATACACAACTCTAAATCCGTGATCTTCTAAATCTTTCAATAATGTCTCTAATTCACCGTCGTTAAACTCTTCTCCTAATGTAAACATAATTCTACGAACTAATAAGGCATCATTATCAAAAGTCATCAAACTTTGAATACCAGTGTATTTCTTTAAAACTGTCGATAACTTTTGGATTGCTCCATTATAGTCTTGCGTTCCAATCATGACAGAGTATTTACTAGAGTGAACACCCCATGCATCCTCTAATAACTCAAAAACTTTTTTATGCGTTAAAATTCCAAGGAAAACCCCTTTTTCATCAACTACTGATAAATAAGGCAATTTTTTTATTGTAAAAAATACTTTAAAGAAAGATGAATCTTCTCTCACAAATCCTTCTTTATCGTTTAATAATTGTATTACACTCTCATCAAGTGATCCTTTATATTCTAAAATATCTACTTTATATATATTCCCTAAAAATTTCTCTTTTTTTTCATCTAAAACTGGTACACAACGATACCCCGTTTTATTTAAATGCTCTAACGCTTCCCCTATCGTAATCGAACTTGAGCACAGTAAAACTTCCCTTTTCGGCACGTAATTCCCTTTAATCCTCATAAAAAGCCTCCTTATGTTAAAATACTTTCTGTGCCATAACTATATTATATTTTCAGAAAAAAATAAATAATTTATTTTATTTTTCTGAAAATTATTCATTTTCTTGTCATAATTTATTCATGAATCCTTCACTTGCATATTTTTGCTATCAAATCTTCTCTCTGAATTACTGAATGAAAAATATATTGTAACTTCTTTCAAAAAAAGCTAAAATAAGAATAAGAATTTTCTGAATATTCTAAGAGTAGGTGGTTATATGTCCTTATTACGCTCACATATATGTAAATTTATAATTGGTATTATTGTTATTTTTGCCATAAGTCCTATTCCAGCTCTTTTTATTACACACAATTATTCTTATCAAAATGGATTTATTAGCATTTTTCAAAACTTCGCACAGCTTTCTTCTATATCAATTCCAAAGGTTGATTGGATGCATGAATCTATCTTTTTCTCAGCAAACCAAATGATACATACTTCTAATCATTCAACACCATTATTCCCTTACATATGGGAAATATATTTTATATCGATTGTTCGTTTTACTTTTACCCTTGCGATCGGATTTTTCATAAGTTTGGGTATCGGCCATTTATTTTTCAAAGTACCTAATTCGTTTAAAAAGTTTACTACTGTATTGAAATGGATACCTTACTCTTTTTGCACTGTAGTATTACAATGTTCAGTCTTATTACTACTTCTATACATCGCACAATTTATAAACCTTCCTTACTACTCATCATTTATCATCGTATGTAGTACTTCCATGATTATCGTTATGCAAGCAGTAAAAAAATGGATTCCTTTCTTAAAAAACACAAATGAATATGAAATAAAACATGATTCTTTTCTTGTGGATACATTGTTTTTGGCGCTTACTTCGAATCATAAATCAATTTTAGGTTCCATTATTCTTTCATTCGTTTTTATGGAATGCGTTTTTCATGCAAATGGACTGTTACAATTTATCGTTCAATTTGGCGGAAATTCACCCATAATTGTTACAATCGGCTTATTACTACTCTATATCCCATATAGCATACTTTCTTTCCTTCAAACACTATGGACCACAAACTACTCCAAGCAACAGTCATACACTTTAACGAGAAGTGTTCCAAAACCTTAATTTAAAATAACCCTCTATAATCTAAAAGTAGGGGGTTATTCCTTTTGTATAGCGGACAAAATAACAGCAAATTCAAAAACTATTACAGAAACATACCAATATTTACCCTTTTCCTTTGACTATTCTTTTCATTTGGATTTATTATAAAAGTATAACATAATTGCAGGAGGTGACATCTTTATTCCAAACCTTGGAATGGAGAACACGCTTGGACATATTAAATATTTTTCTCATCTTTGTACTTATTCTTATTTCTGGCTTTTTCGTTGCATCAGAATTCGCTGTTGTAAAAGTACGAAAAAGTCGAATTGACCAACTTGCAAATGAAGGTAATAAACAAGCTTTAGCTGCAAGAAGCGTCCTATCTAATTTAGATGTTTATTTATCAGCTTGTCAGCTCGGAATTACAATCACTTCTTTAGGGCTTGGTTGGCTTGGTGAACCGACTGTGGAACATATACTACGACCGCTCTTTGAAAAAATTAATATTACTGGAACAATGGCTAACACTTTATCTTTTGTTATTGCTTTTAGTGTTATTACATTTTTCCACGTTGTATTAGGTGAATTAGTTCCAAAGTCTTTCGCAATTCAAAAAGCAGAAGCAATCACACTCAAATTTGCAAGACCGCTTATTTTATTTGATAAAATTATGTACCCATTCATTTGGCTACTCAATAGTACAGCTATATTTTTCACAAAATTACTCGGATTAGAACCTGCGAAAGAAAGTGAACTTGCTCATTCTGAAGAGGAATTGCGACTCATTTTAGGTGAAAGTTTTAAAAGCGGTGAAATAAACCAAACCGAATATAAATATGTAAATAACATTTTTGAATTTGATGATCGAGTTGCAAAAGAAATTATGGTTCCTCGTACCGAAATGATTTGCTTATCTACTGAAAATACGTTAGAAGAAAATATGGATATCGTCGCTACTGAAAAATATACACGCTATCCAATTATCGAAAAAGATAAAGATGATATCATTGGGATGATCAATACGAAAGAAGTATTCCATGATCAAACGAAAGGTATTTATAAGCCACTTGAATCTTATATACATCCTGTTCTAACTGTATTTGAAACAGTTCCAATTCGTAAAACGTTAGTCCATCTTCAAAAAAATCGCGTTCAGATGGCAATCGTTATGGATGAATATGGTGGTACTGCCGGACTTTTAACGATGGAAGATATTCTTGAAGAAATCATTGGAGAAATTCAAGATGAATTCGATGCGGATGAATCACCTATGATTGAAAAGCGTACACCTAAGCTTACTGTTTTAGATGGAAAGGTGCTTATTTCTGAAGTAAATGATATGTTTGGCCTACATATTGATGATAGTGATTTAGATACAATCGGAGGATGGCTTCTTTCTCAAGCAGTTGACTTAAATATTGAAGCTGGCTATTCCATTGAATATGCTGGTTTTCAATTTAAAGTATTAGAACTTGATGGCCATCAAGTCAAAAAAGTTGCTGTACATAAACTAGATATTAAAAAGGAGCTATAAAGTGACTGTTTTATTAACAATTTGTATCATTGCCTGTTTCGTTGTTTCATTTCTCGCCTTTATTTATCCAATTATCCCTGGCATACTAGCTGTCTGGGCTGGATATTTGATTTACCATTTCGGTATAAATGGAGGCGAATTAACAACTTCTTTTTGGATTATTCAAGTCATTTTTACTCTTTTCATTTTCGTTGCTGATTTTATTGCAAATGGATATTTCTTAAAAAAATACGGTAGTTCTAAATGGGGCGAACGTGTCGGAATGATTTCTATCATTGTCGGATCGTTCTTCTTCCCACCATTCGGACTTATTATCATACCGTTCTTATCAGTATTTATAACAGAACTAGTGCATAAAAAAGCGCCAAAAGATGCCTTTCTAGTTGGAGTCGCTACTGTAGTTGGTTTTTTAAGCAGTACAGTAGCGAAAGCAATTCTCCAAATCATTATGATTATCATCTTCTTGTGTTATATCATCTTTTAACCATCCCGACTTCGGGATGGTTTTTTAATATGCAATACCTACTCGACTATTTTCATATATGTTTTTCTTACATAGATCCCATGCAAAGTGTGCTGTATCACCCACTGTAATTTTTGATCCACCCTCTGGCAATATATCTTTTTCAGTTCGATATACCTCTGTCGCCTCACCATCTATTAAATGTGTCGGACAAACAACTGTCCAACATAAATTATTACTATTACTTAGTACTTTATATGCAGCCAAATGATCTTCCGCTGCCGTTGTCGTTTTCCTTTTTGATTCCGTTGATTGAAAACGATATAAATTTAGATTTGTTCTTGCTTGTAAAATACCAGCTGTTCCTATTGTTATGATTCTACGAACCCCTTCTTCTTCCATTTGCTTAATGATTTGTGGCATACTCTTCCCTAATGTTCCATTTTGATCCGTTCCAAGTGCACTAATTACTATATCGCTTCCTTCTATCACTTTCTTTATATCATTTTCGTTCAATACATTACCTTCTATCACTCGTAGCCTTTCATGTTGTATTTCTATTCTATTTAAATCACGCGCTAATGCAGTCACTTCAGCTGAATCCTTTAATGCTAAATTAATTATGTTTGAACCTACTCGTCCTGTTGCTCCCAATATACATACTTTCATTTGTTCTCCCCCTCTTTCATTCTCTTTCTATTTTTCAATAATCTCAGTCAATTTACAACAAAAAAGCTTCCTCATATATGAGAGGAAGCTTTATTATTACTTTATTTCTTTTCTTTAGAATCAGTAGACTTCTCGGTTCCGCTTGTTTCTTTATCCTTTTTATCCTCTTGTTGTGTTGTTGTGTCGTCTTCTTTCTTCTTGTCCTCACCTTTACTACAACCTACCATTAATAAAGAACTTGCAAGTGCCATAGCAGTTAATGATTTAACCCATTTGTTCATTTGCGTTTCCTCCTTGTGATAGAATATGTACAACCTCATATTACTCTCTATTTTTAAAGGAGAGATTGAAAAACAGTAAATATACGGTAAATTTTTGTAAATTTTCTGATAACAAAACCTGATTTTATTTCATTTCCAATCGATACACAATAAAACTAGTTTTTTCTCTCAATGGACGTAAAAAAACTAAGGCGCATACCATTTCGCCTTAGTTTCTCATGCAAACTTTTCATTTTCATATAGATGTGTAATCTTATATTCCTTCTTCATAACATATTGCCACACACTATAAGCGTAACGGTTCATTTTCAGGAAACAATTTTCCAAAAATGAGCGAAACTCTGGATTAGCAACTTCCACTGCAACTTGAGCAAACTTTAAAGCTAATCGTTTCAAGTGCGCAATATAACTGGTTGCAATATGAATATCCCCTGTATATTTACTAACTGTTTCCTTTTCCATTTCATGCAAATCAAACTCCGTTGTTTCACAGGTTATATGTTGCACATTCTCTCCTTCTTGAAAATTTACTTGTTCATTATATGCTTGTAACATATATGGTAAATGGTGCTGTAATAGATTTTTTAATTCTTCGTCTCTGACCTTTCCAGCATACTCTCCAACCTTGTATATTAGTATATAACTATATCTCATTAATTCTTTCATACAGTCCATTAAAGCTCCTCCCTTCTCTTTTGTCCATATACTATAAATATGATGCTAAAACATTCGCTATTCTTGCTAAAAACCAATCCCATCTACTAATTTTCTCAAAATCTTCTTCAGAAAATCGTTTTGATTTATGAAAGTCTACCTGTAATCGACTCCATACTTCATCAACAACGGTTTTATCATATATGATACAGTTAGACTCACAATTTAAATAAAAACTTCTATTATCAAAATTCGCTGTCCCAATATCAACAATTTCTCCATCAATAATTGTTACTTTCCCATGAAAAAATCCATTTCGATATTGATAAATCTCCGCTCCAGCATGTAACATATCTTTCAAATATGGATAGGCAGCTTGTTTTAACAATATGGCATCACTTTTAAATGGCACGAGAATTTTCACATTAACACCACGATTTAATGCAGCTTTTAACTCTTTCACCATTTCTTTACTTGGTACAAAATATGGTGTAGCGATAATTAAAGACTTTTTAGCCTGCTTTAATAGTGCTCCATATTTTTCCCATAAGCCTTTTCCATTTGAAAATAAATATTGATATTTCACATTCCCTAATGTAGGTATACTTTCATGTATAGGCATTTTTTCTCCTGTATCTTCTTTCCAATCTTCGGCGAACTTTCTTTCCATATCCACTGCACCCTCACCATGGATGCGCACGTGATAATCACGCCATGGCCCAAACTTTGGATCTTGTCCAAGGTACTCCTTTCCGATATTAAAGCCACCGACGTATGATACCTTTCCATCTATCGTAACAATACGTCTATGATTCCGTTGATGCAAAGAATAGAACATATTTTTCAGTTTCGGTTTTTTACTAAATGTAAACTTCACACCGTTTTCTTTTAATCGGCTAATTACCTTTTTCTTCAGCTTATATCCGCCTACCCGATCGACTGACAATTTCACTTCTACTCCGCTAGATGCTTTTTTCTCTAATAACTGTAAAAACTCTTGGCTTATTTCGTCTTTTCCTACAATATAAAAATGGATATATATATACTTTTCTGCATCGTTTATATCGTCAAATAATTTTCTATATAACTCTTCACCGTTCGTATATAGTTGAAATTCACCTAATCGAACTTGTCCTAATTCATATTCACTAGCCATTTCCTTCCCCATTTCCACATCGATGTTCATCCAAATGAATACACCTATTAAACAAAGGATTATAGCGAAAAAGTGCTTCATGGATAAATTCCTTTCTCCACTTACTGTTATTTCTATATCTTCCCTTTTTTATTACATTATCATTCAAGAAAATATGTCATTGCATGATATATGTCCATATCAAACAATAGCTCATTTGCATATTGTATGTTGTATCTTAAAATAAAAGGAGGAAATAACAATGGGCTTCGCACATGGTAATGGATTTGCGCTATTAGTCGTATTATTTATCCTCTTAATCATCGTCGGTGCTGCTTGCTTCTGCTAAGTAGCTACTGTCATATGATATGTGGATGAAAAAACTATAAAAGCGGACACCTATTTTTAGGTGTCCGCTTTTCATTTTAAAACCATTTCCGACTGCTATAGTAACTTAAATGGCTAAATATTCATCTCAAAAGGTTAACAATGTGGCTACTTTCTTACTCTCTGCCTTACGTATATGACGCTGTTCTGCACGTAACACAGCAATACGATGTAATTCTTTCTCTTCTTCGGTTTCAGGGATAACACGCGGTACAGGAACTGGATTATTTTCCTTACTAAGTGCCACAAAAGTAACGAATGACGTTGCCGCTATACGCTTCTCACCTGAAATTAAATCTTCAGCCACTACCTTCACAAACACTTCCATCGAAGTTCTTCCCGTCCAAATTACGAAAGATTCATAACTAACACAATCTGAAGAACGAACAGGATGTAAGAAATCGACCCAGTCCATAGATGCTGTGACACATTCCTTTCTTGAATGTCTGGATGCTGAAATAGAAGCAACCATATCCATCTCCGCTAATATCTTCCCACCAAATAGCGTGTTATGATCATTTAAATCTGTTGGGAAGACTCGGCTCGTTTTGAACACCCTTGACTCATTGGCTGTTTTCCCCTTTACTTCTGTCATTGTTATCACCCCTTTAATAATCTATCCCTAATATTTCAATAATCACTATACTAAATGAACTACAGGTTTAATATTAACAACATTCAGAACTTTTAGTCCACAAAAAAGAACCGATTTTATCAATCGGCTCCTCTAAATACATATTGTTCTTTCGGCTGTTCAACTTTATTCCATTTTGTTACTTCTAATACAGGAATATTCGCATGAAACGGCTGATAAAACTCAGTAGTTATCTCTCCTTCTACTTGAATCCAGTCATCATTATTCCACTCTACGCCTTCTGGCTTTTTCACTAACATACCATACACGCCAGAATCTGCTACGCAATGTATAATACCGAAACGGAATAAGAAGTATTGTTCTTTTTTAGAAGAATCATCTCTAAAAACAAACCCTTTAAAAGATAATTTTTTTCCAGTAAACTCGCCAGGATAATTATAAATTGTTTCCATACCCTTTAGGAAGTCTTCATCTTTCAAATTAATATTATCTTTCGTAACAAACTCTTTCTTCCCTTTTTCCATTACACCGCGGTATCCTTCTTTCCCGTAATAAATACTCGTATCAGGTCTTAGAAATTGTCTTGTCATAAATGGATCCTTACTTTCTGCTTGTGCAACAGGAAAGTGAAACCCTTTCGCTTTAACAATATCCGAATCTAGCGTCGCAATTGGGAAAAATAACCCTGAGATAATTGGAAAACAAAACAATGAGTACGAAAATGCTTTTTTCCACCATGTATTCTCATCTTTTGAATGATCATGTCCGCAATGACCATGGTCACAACTACAATCATTTTTCTCTTTTTCCTTTTGGTGTTCTTTTTGGAAAACGACGATAATTTGTACAATCGTTAAGAAACCTAAAATAATTGCTGCTGTTGTTGATAAATAGGCATACTTCATATTGATATACTTCGTAATGTTACCGGAAATATGAAGCTGCGCAATTAATATTGTAAAACCTAATAATATATATGCTCGAAACATAACCTACCACCCCATCGCATAAATGAGTAGTGAGCTTGCATAAACAACAAGAGTAACTGTAACTATAACAACAATTACAAATTTCGTTTTAAATGTCGCAAGCATCATAAACATATTTTTAATATCCACCATCGGTCCGTAAACGAGGAACGCGACAAGTGAAGCTGTTGAAAACGTACTTTGGAACGAAGAAGCGATAAATGCATCTGCCTCTGAACAAAGTGATAAAATGTAAGCAAGTCCCATCATAACAGCTGATGAAGAAAACGGACCTTGTCCAATAGCAAGAAGTGTTGAAGTTTGTACAAACGTTTGTACTGCTGCTGCAATTAACGCACCTAGTACTAAATATTTTCCCATTGAGAAGAATTCCTCAACAGCGTGTGTACATACATCCCACATTTTTTTACGCAGTGGACGCTTATTATTCACTTCTGGGAAGTGATCATCTCTTAATTGATGTTCTTTAAACATAAAGGATAATATAATTCCAACGATAATGGCTACGATAATCGCTACAATAGAACGATACCATACCATGTGCATACTACTCCCAAAGGCAACATAAGTAGCAAATAATACAACTGGATTAATAATAGGTCCAGTTAACATAAATGCAATCCCTGCGTATGGTGGAACGCCTTTTCCAATTAATCGTCTTACAATCGGAACAATTCCACATTCACAACCTGGAAACAACATACCTAAAAAAGTAGCTAATAAAACAGACAGAAATCGGTTCTTCGGCATCCATTTTGCCACCATATCTTCTGTCACGAACATTTGAATGAATCCTGAAATAAATACACCAATGAGCACAAAAGGAAGTGCTTCGATCAATATGGAAATAAAAATTGTATTCATTTGCAGGAATGCTTTCGGTAATTGAAACAATTCCATGATGTATTTCCTCCAACTTTTCATTAACAATATGTAATTTTAACCCCATTTCATTAATTGAACAAGGCTTATATGGAATACATACCCTTTATATACATTACATTGTACAAGTTATATTCTATTCAAAATTTGAGATTTCATAGCAAAAAAGCTGCTCTAGCGTAGTTGTATAACTATGCTAGAGCAGCTTTCTTATCGTTAAAAGTAACGTTTCTTCCAAAAAACAAAAGCTAACGTGAAAGATAGTGTTACACATATGATGAGTACAATTACAAAACCGTGGGCTTCTCCTTCAAACGGAACCTTTACGTTCATTCCAAAGAAACTAGAAACCATCGTCGGTAAAGATAAAATGATCGTAATTGACGTTAACAGTTTCATAACACTATTTAAATTATTTGATATAACGGAGCTAAAAGTATTCATCATTCCACTTAAAATGTGACTATATATTTCCGCCATTTCAATAGCCTGTTTATTTTCAATTAATACATCTTCTAATAAATCTTGATCGTCTTCATACATTTTTAAAAATGTACTATTACGCATTAACTTTTGAATTACAATTTTATTAGCCTTTAATGACGTTGTAAAGTATACTAAACTTTTCTCAAGGCCTAACAATGTGAAAATCTCTTTATTTTTCATTGACTGATTTAATTGATGCTCTAAATCAATTGTTTTTCGATTTATTTGCTTTAAGTATCTTAAATAATAAGTAGAAATTGTATATAAGAGCTGAAGTGCAAAGCGCGTCTTCTTAAACGTATAAAATTCTTTAATACGTTGATTAATAAAACGTTCAAAAATTGGATTCTCTTCTAAGCAGATTGTAACAAAACAATCCGGCATCACAATCATACCTATTGGAATCGTGTCATAAATCGAATTTCCTTCTTCGTCATGTCTAACTGTCGGAATATCGACGATAATTAAAGTATTATTGTCTTCCTTTTCAATACGAGAGCGTTCTTCATCATCCAAAGGGTCTTTAATGAAATCTAAGTCTACATTTAAAGTTTGTACTAGATATTGAATTTCTTCTTCTGTTGGATGAAGTACATTAATCCAGCACCCCTTTTGCATTTCCTCAATCTCTTGTAGTTTTCCGTTTCGGTCTGTTAAATATATATTTAACATACTATCACCCCGATTCTTTTTACATGTAGGAATCTACCTCTCTTAAATCACAGTTTTTAAACCGCCATTCTCAGCATATGAAACATACGTTTAAATTTCAATAGAAAAATTATTTTGAAAACGTTTTTATAAGAAAAATATTATAAAGTGAAACTTTAATCAGTGGGGGCTTCATCCCCCCCACTGATTTTCAGCCCTCACCAATCGGGCTTTTACAGGCTGCCCGCCCCCAACCAAACTTCTTTTCTTTCGCTGAATTTTGAGATGAGGATCTTACTGCCCGTTAGAGCGGGATAAACATAGAAAAAGACAGAGTGCTCTCTGCCTTAAAAGCTTATGTTGCCTTTATAACATATTTAGAAAGCATCCACAAGTTAAACCCGACTGAAATCGTATAGCCCGCGTATGTTGAAATGATAAAACTTACATAATCGAAATACGGAAGCAATACAATATTTAAAACTATCTTCACAATAATTCCAATCACTAGTCCTAGCACCGTCTTCTGCTGTTGATTGATTCCTTGTAGCATAGCAGCCGTTACTGTAAAAAGAGAAAATAGTATGCAAGCAGGAGCATAATACTGTAAAATGATTCTCCCCATCTCTGGATCATTTCCAGCACCAAATAAAAGGGTATATACAGGCTTGGCTAACACCATCATTCCAATTGCCGCCGGTACCGTAATCGCTACTACTAATACATTTGTTCTCGTAAAATGTTTGTACAATAGCTTCGTATTTCCTGCTGTATAAGCTTTCGTCATCTCTGGTACGAGAGACATACTAAAAGCTGTCGCAACGGATACCGGGATAAGCACAACCATTTGAACAAGGCCAATTATCGCATTAATTTTTTCCGCTTCGCCTTGCATATACCCTATCTGTATAAGTAGTTTATTAATTGTAAATGTATCAATCGTCTGATACAACGGAATTGCTAAGCCTACTACAACAAAAGGAATAGAATATGTAAAGAGCTCCTTATAAAGTGAGAAAAAAGATTTCGTTGTTTGTGGTATACTTGCCATTTCTTTTTTCTTTAAGTGCCTTCTCCTTCTCATATAATACGCACTTAAAACAGTTAATCCACCTACAGCTCCCATAAAGGCACCGAACGTTGAAATACCAACTGCTAGTGAAACAGAAGCTCTTAAAACATATAAAACGACAAAGCTTCCTATTAAAATGGTCAAAACACGAAAAAATTGCTCTACAACTACACTTAATGCAGAAGGCCCCATCGATTGGAATCCTTGAAAGAAGCCCCTTAATAAACTCATTACTGGCACAAGTATTAACGCAAAACTTACAATTCGAATATTAGTAGTAACCGCTCCTACACTATTCCCCGTTTGATCATTCCCATCGATGACAAGTTTAGCTAAATGCGGAGCTAGCATATATAACGTAAAACACGAAATGACTCCCATTATAAACATAAACACGATTCCACTTTTCAACACTCTCTTAACCGTATGATAATCATTCAGTTGATCATATTTTGATACCATCTTTGAAACAGCTAGCGGTAATCCCATTGTTGCTATGCTGAGCATGATGGTATAAGGACGATATGCATATGTGTATAGAACGTAACCACTCGTACCGACCATCGCTGTAAATGGTATAACATATATAAACCCTAACATTTTTGATATCATCGTTGCCATCGTTAAAAATATCGTTCCACGTATAAACGGTGACCCTTTCATCACATTCCTCCGCTACGCTTTATTATTACACATTATGGACAACTCCTTTTCTTTAGAACCGAAACAAATAAAAAAGCCAATGAAAAATCATTGACTTTAACGCGCTGCTTTTTTCTTTTTGAAATACTTTAAACCAAAGTATAGAGCAATAAAAAGAACAGCTCCTATAATTATGTAATGTGTGTAATCAGATGCATACTCTTTAATTTGTCGCCAATTCCCACCAAGTTTTTCACCTAAGTATATAAATAGAATTGACCATGGAATGATCGCTACAACCGTATAAAGTGTAAATAGTTTTAATGGCATCTTAGCTAGTCCTGCTGGAATAGAGATCGCATGACGTACTACTGGGATAAAGCGCGCAGAAAATATTACGCCTGCTCCATAACGCTTAAACCAACCTTCCGCTATGTCTAAATGATGTTTATTAATAAGTAGATATTTCCCATATTTCTCTACAACCGGACGCCCTCCGTAGTATCCAAGCCAGTATAAAAAGATTTGCGCTAAAGTACCACCAATCGTTCCGGCGATAACTGCACCCACAAAACTAATTTTACCATTCGCTACTAAAAAGCCAGCATACGAAAGTACAATTTCACTCGGGATTACTTCAATCATTAAAGCAAGAGCTACTCCAAAGTAACCTAAGCTTGCAAAAAATTGCAATAACTGATCTATTATGTTTGCTAACATGTTCTTTTTTATCTCCTTTTTTCTTCACATACCATCCCATTATTACATAAAGGCTGCAATCTGCCAATATCTTCATTTTAACAATATGTACAATTCAAGCAGGATTAATCTATTAATTTCTCTTTCTGCGGGTCTTTCATGTAGGCAAACATCTCTTTAATTTGGTCTTCTGTATTTCTAGCAATTGATAAATTAGGCAATTCATTTTCACCAAAAAACTCCACCTCTTCTGTTTCAATGCTAGTTTTCTTTTCTCCACCAATAATCTCACATCCAATGAAAATCTTATATACATGCGTCGCCGATGGAGATGGTTGATGTTTTTCTTTATCAAATATAGCTAGTAACTTAAAATGATCTACCTCATAACCAGTCTCTTCGAAAACTTCTTTTGCTGCAACTTCGGTTGGCGTATAACCGACATCAGCCCATCCACCTGGCAATGCCCATTTCCCATCGCTTTTTTCTTTCACAAATAATAACTTTTCATTTTGAAAAACAACAGCTCTTATATCAACTTTAGGTGTTTGATAGCCTGTCTCACTTGCAAATAATTTCTCTACGACTTCCCAATCTGTTTTCGTGTAATGTGACATCATTGAAATAGAAATATCTCGTAATTGCTGGAAACGCTCAATATCATACACATCCTTAGAATACGTTAAACCCGCTTGAGCTATAGATTGTATTTGTTTTACCCAATCAATCCATTTAATCGTCATATATCCGCATCCCCATTCTCTATCAAATATATTACTTCATTTTCATTGATACATCTTTATTATACAAAAAAAGAGATTGATAACGTTTCAATCTCTTTCAAAATTAATCCAATTCATGTAAGTGGTCTTGTATATACTTTCTTCTCTTATTTATATATTCATAAATCATATCAGCCTCTTGATCAAATGTTTCTAATTTTTCTTTCATGTATGGATCTTGTAGTAAATATGGACGAATCAATTCACACAACCCTTCTACTTTCGGCCTCATAAACGAAACTGTAAATTGATCTTCTAATATTTCTTCTAAAATACTTCGATACTGCTTTCTAAATACAGGTATGTCTAGCAATCTTGCACTCAACGTATTATACCCTTGAATGCGAATATATTCATGATTAAGCGGTCTCCCTTGTACATCTCGCCCCCAAGTCGCATCATAATCCCACGGTATAACTTCAAATAAATTTGTTTCATCGTTATGATATAGTGCATAGTTATGAACAAAACCATCAAAGTTTTGCGTAAAAATAACTCCTGCTAACCATCGTAAATATTTATCTACATGTAGAAACTTCCCAATTTCTTTTTCATAGGCTTCCCTCGTCAAAGTATTCGCTTGAAATACAAATTCACTCAGTTGTTCTTCACTATTCTTATTCGAATATTTAAATTCATAACCCGCAAAGAGCTCTGTCTTAACATCTTTATCTCGTTCACTCATTAATGAAAAATTCGCATCATCATCTATCGCATAATAAATAGAACCACTCGGTAATCCTCTATTTTTTAAAAAATTTTCATCAACCGATTCTAACTGTAAGTACACACCTTGAATTTGACCATTAATTTTTATAAATACATGTTGTGATTTTGGCGAAAGTACACCAATATCATGAAAAAAATCTAAAGATAATTTATTTCGTATGAGAGACGGATCCATAAACTCCGAATTCAAATGAAACTCTTTCGCACCTTGAAATTTTTTAGGCTTATAAAACATAACATGATAAGACTTTTTCTCAAATTCGCGAATATGAGCTCCTCGGTATACGATATCAATGTCATATTTCTTTTTTCCATAAGTTAATTTTGCTGGCACTGGACTATCTGACCAAATGTCCTTTTTCAATTCCACTAAGTACATTGGATGAACAAAAAAATCATATGAAGGCAGCATGTTTTCTCATCCCTTCTCAGTTCTCTTCCTTCAATGTATGCGCCTTTTCTTGTCCATACATCCGCAATCATCTATTTATATAAAATTACACTCTTGTCCTGTTCAGAAAGATGCCTACATACATATCATGTTAAGGAAAAAGAATACCTTTTCACTTTAATACATGATAAGGAGGATTTCTATGAAACGTGATATTAGAAAAGCTGTCGAAGAAATCAAAAGTGCTGGGATGGAGGATTTCTTACACCAAGATCCAAGTACTTTTGAATGCGATGATGATAAATTCACTCATCATCATTGTACAACTGGATGTAAATGTACAACTGGGGGTAAATGTCCTAGAACAAGATGTACTCGCGTGAAACATTGTACGTTCGTTACAAAATGTACGCATGTGAAAAAATGGACATTTGTTACGAAATGTACTCGTGTACGTGTTCAAAAATGGACGTTCGTTACGAAAGTAACGCGTAGAAAAGAATGCGTATTAGTTACGAAACGTACTCGCAGAAAACATTGTACATTCATTACAAAATGCATACGCTTTGAAAAGAAATTTTTCTGGACAAAACGAAGTTTCTGTAAAAAATGCGAATTCTTCCCTAACAGACACGGTCACTCTTGCGATGATTCATGTGATCATGGTAAAGACTGTCACGATAGCGGACACAAATGGAATGATTGCAAAGGCGGACATAAATTCCCATCTTGCAAAAATAAGAAGTTCGATCACTTCTGGTATAAAAAACGTAACTGCTAGTTTTTATACCACCAAAAAAGGCCGTTTTGCGGCCTTTTTTACATTTATTGAAAGTGACTTATATCTGCAAATTGTTTCACTTTACCAATACCCTCTTCAAATTCTATTATGCTCAAACTGGCACTATGCATAAATGGATCATCCCACACATTTTCTATTTCAATTCCCGCGAAATGCCCTACAAGTAATTTTGCTGCTGCCGCATGAGAAACAATCAATATGTTTTGTCCTTTATGCTTCTCTAAAAGAAGCTGCATCCCTTCAATTACTCTTTCATAAACGGCCTCAAAATTTTCGCCTGATGTTGACTGAAAAAGATGTGGCTCATTCCAAAACAGATGTACTTCTTCTGGAAATTGCTTTTCTATATCCGCGATTGTTTGTCCTTCCCATATACCCATGTTGATTTCATAGAAATGCTCATCCGCTATAATGGGTATATCACGTTCCCCCTTTATTAACTCTGCCGTATGAAGTGTTCTTTCGCTCGGACTACTATAGATCGCATGGATTGGTAAATATTTCATTCGATTCCCTAATTGTTTCGCCTGAACTATACCATTTTCAGTTAAAGCAGAATTTTTCCGTCCCTGCATTCGCTTCGCTACATTCCACTCTGTTTCACCATGCCTTGTTACATATATAGTTGTTTTCATTTCTTACTCCCCCTCACCATGTTGGTCGTAATTCCCACGGTTCAACTCTCCCTACAATCCACTCCGCTCGTTTACTTTCAATCCCTTTTATAATTCCATCAGCTATCTCTTCATGAGTAAGCCATCTTCCATATGTATCTTCTAAAATAAAACCTAAAATAATTCTATGATAAATACATCGCGTACTCCCTATTTTTTGTGCAGGCATACGTGATGCTTTACTACCTAAAATATGAAATAAACTATATGTTTTAGACGACAAATCTAGTTCTTTACAAATATTTGATAGTGCATGCTTTGCACTTGTGTGTACCCATGCAACAACTAATGTGATTGGGCCATTTTTCTTAATTGTACTTTTAATAGCTAGCTTTACATCTTCATCATTATGATAATCTAACGAAAGGCATGTAATATTTTCTGGTGCAGAACTCATTCGCTTAACATTTTCTAATTTCACTTCATCTCGCCCGATAATAGAAACATAAAACCCTTTCTCACAAAGCCACATAGAAACTTTCTTTAGCATTCCTGTTCCACCAATTACAAGTGCATGCAAATGCTATCCCTCCCTAATAAATTGTCATATGAGGTTTCTCATCTCTATAATAATTTAAACGGTCTTGCAGTGTCCCTGAGTGAAACTCAAATTTATGACCGTCAGGATCAACAAAGTATATAGATTCGCAATCTCTTACATCACGTTCTCTTCCTTGTAAAATATGAACATCATTTTCTTCTAATCGCTGTATTAGACATTTAAAGTCTTCTTGTTCAACAGAAAATGCAATGTGCGTATAAGATTGATGAATCTCATTTCTCGGAATATGCGTCTCTTCATTAAGCGCTATCCATACTCCACATATGTTAAAATAAGCTAATTTTCTTCCTTTAACTAATAATTCTCCCTCTAATACTTTTTCATAAAACATAATAGAGTTTTCTAAATTAGATACCGAAAAACAAATATGATTGATTCCTCTTAACAACTATAATTCCTCCTTATACAAATAAAAGATGAGCGAAAATTCACTCATCTTTTATTATACTATTTTTTTGTAATATATGCCCATTTATAACTGAAGTCCCCGCCAAACGTATGGTTAGCAATGCCTTTTACAAATGGCTTCTCTAAATAAGCTGTACTTTGTTGGTACGTAGGAGAAATTGCTGCGTCTTGACCAATTAAGATTTTTTCAGCTTCCGCAAGTGCATTCCAGCGTGCTTTATCATCTTTTAATAGCTCTCCTTTTGATTTCGCTACTAAATCATCATACTTCGGATTAGAATAATCCATTTCATTAAATGAGCTTCCAGTAACAAACATATCAATATAAGTCATTGGATCCGGATAATCAGGGCTCCATGCAGATAATGAGAATTCATATTGGAATTTCTTTTCTAAATCTAGCTTCTGCTTGTATGGTTGCTGTTTCAAATTCACTTTAATACCAGGCAAGTTTTTCTCTAGTTCTTCCTTAATAAAGTCGCCTACTTTTTTACGGCTACCGTTATCATCGTTTAGTAATTCAACCGTAATTGTATCTTGACCAAGCTCTTTCTTCGCTTCTTCCCATAATTTTTTTGCTTTCTCTGCATTATCTTTACTATCACGGAAGTTTTTATTTACAGAGCGGAAATCTTTTCCATCCGGACCTGTCGTGAATTTTTCAGGTACTAAGAAATATGCTGGCAATGAACCGTCATTTAAAATGACATCAGCAATTCCTTTTTTATCGTATGCTAAATCAATCGCTTCACGTACTTTTTGGTTTTTAAATGTTGCATTTTTTTGGTTAAAACGTAAGAAATATATGCGCGGGTCTAACTTCGTTTTAAATTCATCTGGTTTATTCTTTTTATATTTATCAACAAATTCAGAAGTTAAAATAACTCGATCTGCTTGATCACTATCATATAAATTTACTCCCGTGCTTGTTTCCTTCACAATACTTACATTAATTTCGTCTAACTTTACAGTATCTTTATCCCAATAATTAGGATTTTTCTTTAACTGATAATTTTGTTCATGTTTCCATTGACTCATTGTAAATGGTCCATTATATACTAATTTATCTGCTTCTAATCCGTATTTATCTCCTTGCTCTTTCACATATTTTTCATTTAATGGGAAAAATGTAGGGAACGACGTAAGCTCAAGAAAATAAGGTGCTGGTTGCTCTAATTCTACTACCAACGTTTTATCATCCTTCGCTTTAACACCCAATTGATCTGCTGGTAATTCACCTTTATTTACTTTCTGTGCATTTTTCACATCAAATAAAATGAATGCATATTCTGCCGCTATTGCTTTATCTAATGTACGTTGCCATGCATATACAAAATCTTGTGCTCGAACTGGATCACCATTTGACCATTTCGCATCACGTAATTCAAATGTATATGTCTTTTTATCTTCACTAATCTTCACATCTTTTGCCATACCTGGTGTTGGTTTATTATCTTTATCTAGACGATATAAACCTTCCATTGCATTTACAAATACACGGAAAGATACAGAATCCGTTGATTTAGATGTATCCATTGAAGGAATTTCAGCTGTTTCTAGCAAATTTAAAACTTGTTTATCGGCCATTCCCTTATTCGATTCTTTCTTCGTTGTCGAAGCCTTCTCACCATTCCCACATCCTGCAACCAATACACTCGTCGTTAACGCAAGTGCAGCAATTGTTGTTGTCTTTCTCTTCATTCTTCCTTCCCCCAATCTATATGTATAAGTTAAATCCTATATAATATATTTTATTATACAAAAGATTCTGATTATTTTAAATATTTATTTTAACAAACATAGAAAAAAGCGATCGGAAATTTCTTTCCAGCCGCTTTCTTGAATAGCATTTACTTGTAATCCATCCTCTATATCAAATGGATTTTGAACTTTAAATATTTCTTCCATTAGCTTCAAAAACTCTTCTTCAGTTTTAGATTCACCATTAACCATAAATGAGTATGGTTCCACTTCACCTAATTTATAATCGACAACAAATTGAATCTTCACCTTTTGTTTTGGCGTTCCGGTGTTATATCCTTGGAATTCTACTAATTCTAACCCTTCCGTTCCACGATAATATATCCAACCTGAATTTTGAAAATAATTTTCGAAAGATTCACCTATTGAAAAGAAAGGATATTCATAAAGCGAGCTTGTACGAACCTTTTGAATAACGTCTCGATCAGTCGGAAAAAAGAAATGACTAAAAAATATGCTAGCAACTGCTAAAATAGTAACAATTGTCGCTCCCATTTTGCTCGTTCCGCCGCTATCATTGATTAGATAGTTTTCAACTGATTTATCTTTTATTTCTCTTGCTTTTATTCGGTATATACGTCTTTCCACAAATTGATAGTACAATCCATTTGCAAAAATCCCCATTCCAAACAGAATAAAAATGAGTAATAAAAACGTAAGAGGCACCATATTAATGATTGGCAACGCTACATTAAATCCCATATAATACGAAAATGCATCACACGCTACTAATAACAACATAAATAAAGCAGCTGGTACATAATACTTACGATATCCTAGCCAGCCTATATTGAAAATAGCAGCCCAACCATTCCAGCTCCACCTAGCAATCCGCTTATTCTCAAGCTCCCATTTCCTTTTGTAATACGGATATTGTCTCCCTACATATACTTCTAGTTCTTTATCTATTAACGAGCTACCTTCCTCTTGTTCATTATCCAAGTTTCGCTGACAACTTGCACAATTTAACTGTTCCTCCTCGCAAGGTTGCCCACAATTTATACATTTCAAAACAATCCCTCTTCCCATCCATACGTCATTTCAAAATACCTTCGTGTTTTAATAACCACTCTTTCCTCCATAAACCACCAGCATATCCAACAAGCTTTCCACTCTTCCCTATTACACGGTGACATGGAACAATTATTGAAATTGGATTCCGACTATTTGCCCCTCCTATTGCCCGTACAGCTTTTGTATTTCCAACTTTCTCTGCAATATCTAAATATGAAGCACTTACGCCGTATGGAATAGTATAAAGTGCATCCCATACATTTTTTTGAAACGCTGTTCCCTCCGCAGACAGCGGGACCGTAAACTCTTTTCTTTTCCCTTTAAAATATTCATCTAACTCATTTATACATTGTTCTATCATTTCATTTTTATTTTCTTCTTGTCGTTCATCAACAAATATAACAGACGTAATTCCTTCTTGATTCGCTGTAATTTCAAGCAAACCTACTTCGCTTTCATAATAAGCCTGGTACATATGCCATCCTCCAATTCAGTTCATATTAGTCATTGTAACACGAATATACAAAATTTTTCGTATAAGCGTTTTATTAGAGAAACAAAAAAGAGAATGATACAATGTAAGAAAATTCAATCTAGGAGGCTATTGGATGAATTCCGAACTTTTTTCACCTTATACAATTAAGGACGTTACATTAAAAAACCGGATTGTTATGTCACCTATGTGCATGTATTCATCGGAAAACGGGGATGGCCAAGTAACGAATTTCCATCTCATTCATTATGGAACAAGAGCTGCCGGTCAAGTTGGTTTAGTTATGATTGAAGCAACAGCCGTGTTACCTGAAGGTCGAATTTCAAATAAAGACTTAGGCATTTGGGATGACAACCTAATTGAAGGCTTACATAAAACGACTACTTTTATACATGATAATGGTGCAAAAGCTGCCATTCAACTCGCTCACGCCGGAAGAAAAGCAGAATTAGAAACAGATGCGTTAGCTCCTTCAGCCATTCCATTTAATGAAACAATGAAAATGCCAATAGAAATGAGCAAACACCAAATTAAAGATACTGTATTAGCTTTTCAGCAAGCTGCAGTACGATCAAAACAAGCTGGATTTGATGTTATTGAAATACACGGTGCTCACGGTTATCTTATTAATGAATTTCTTTCTCCGCTTTCCAATAAGCGGACTGATGAATATGGTGGTTCACCTGAAAACCGCTATCGTTTCTTACGCGAAATCATTGACTCGATAAATGAAGTTTGGGACGGGCCGTTATTTGTCCGTATTTCAGCAAATGATTATCATCCTGACGGGCTAACGGTTCAAGATTACGTTCAGTATACAAAGTGGATGAAAGAACAGGGAATAGATTTAATCGATTGTAGTTCTGGCGCAGTTGTACCAGCACATATTGATGTGTATCCTGGTTATCAAGTACAATATGCCAAACATATTAAAGAGCATGCTAACATTGCAACTGGTGCAGTTGGATTAATTACGACCGGAGTACAAGCAGAGCAAATTTTAAATAATAACGAAGCAGATTTAATTTTTATCGGACGTGAGTTACTTCGCAATCCGTACTTCCCGAGAATAGCGGCCAATGAAATTGGCTTTGAATTGCAAGAACCTCACCAATATAAGCGAGCATCAGGAAAAATTCATACGAATAAATAAAACCGAGAAGTCATTCTTCTCGGTTTTATTTATTCTATCGTTGTAATTTCATTTGAATTATAAGTATGGATACCCGATTCTTCTCGCAGCGCGGTTATATACATCCCTTTCGCCACATCTTTAGCTGAAATTGGTTTATATTTTTTGAAAGCTCCTTTAAAGATAAACGGAATAATACGAGATAACTTTTCAGCCATTCGTTCGCCGAAACGAAATTCTTGTCGATTTCCTACTAATAATGATGGTCTAAAAATGTGAATACCACCAATCACTAACTTTTGCAATTCTTCTTCCATTTTTCCTTTCACTTGTGAATAAAAGAAGAATGATTTAGGATTCGCTCCCATAGAAGACACGACAAGGAAATTTTGTACCCCTTGTTTTTCAGCTAAACAAGCAGCTCGTAACGTATATTCATAATCTACTTTTTTAAAATTTGCTTTTGTTTTTGCTTTTTTTATTGTTGTTCCTAAGCAACTAAAAACATCATCCACAGCAAAGAACTCTTTATATTCCTCTAATACCGAAAAATCAACTTGTTTCTGCTGTAACTTCTCATGTTGCAATTGCATTGGCTCTCTTACAAAAATAGTAACCGAATCGTAGTAATCTGATTCAAGTAATAGACGCGTTATCTCTTGTCCAACTAAACCACTTGCACCGAGTATTAACGCTGTTCGCTTATTCATATATGCATATACCTCTTATTTTACTTTTCTCTCCTTTAGTAAAATACAACCTTTAGGAGTTTCCTGCTCTTATTTTACCACAAGTAAAACACTATGCGTACGCATAGTGCTTTACTCACTCTTTTTTCTCATCTCTCTCTTGTAATTTCGTTATTGTTGTAGCGTCCCCTAAATTACTTATTAATCTTCTTAAAAAAATTAATACGAAAGATAATGGCAATACTACCGCTAATATTAATAAAATAGCTTCCATTAAGTAACCCAAGCGCTCATCCCCCTCTTTACCTCCTTTTCAATATATGAAAACAGCGTTGTCACATATGCATGCATTTGCAAAAATAATACCCCTATATTTGACAACTTTATAACAAAAACAAATCGGAATGATTATTATTTATTGCAACTTTATTAAAGATGTATTATACTAAGTTCGCAAACTAAAACGTAATTATTCCGTTTTGTATTAAAATGATATTTTTCTTCTATAATTGGGGAAAATATATCCGTAAAAAGAAAAGAGGAGAACTTCATGCCTAAAAGATTGACTATATTTTCATTCTTACTTATTTTTACCTTAATTTTCGCTGGCTGCTCAAATAAAAAAGAAAGTAATGCCAAGAAAGATGGAAAGCTAACAGTTTATACAACGATTTTCCCACTTGCTGATTTCGCAAAGAAAATCGGTGGCGACTATGTAAATGTTGAAGCGATTTACCCACCTGGTGCAGATTCACATACATTTGAACCAAGTCAAAAACAAACAGTACAAGTTGCAAAAGCCGATTTATTTGTTTATAACGGCGCTGAATTAGAACCATTTGCTGAAAAAATGGAAAAAACATTACAAAAAGAAAATGTTAAAATTGTAAATGCATCTAAAGGTATTGAGCTTCGTGCTTCTACTGAAGAAGAGCATCATGATCATGGAGATGGCCATAAAGAAGATGAACATCATCACGATAAAGACCCGCATGTTTGGTTAGATCCTACTCTAGCAATGAAACAGGCAGAAAAAATTAAAAATGCACTTGTAGAATTACAACCTGAACATAAACAAGAATTCGAAAAAAACTTTGCAGCACTTCAAACTAAATTTACTGATTTAGACGATGGATTTAAGGCAGCTGTAGCGAACGCAAAAACGAAAGAAATTTTAGTTTCTCATGCTGCCTATGGTTACTGGGAACAACGATACGGCCTAAAACAAATTCCTATCGCTGGAATTTCAGCTTCTGATGAACCATCTCAAAAGCAGCTTGCTGACATTACAAAAACAGTAAAAGAACATAATCTAAAATATATTTTATTCGAAACATTCTCTACTCCAAAAGTAGCATCCGTAATTCAAAAAGAAACTGGTACAAAAGTTTTACGCTTAAATCACTTAGCTACTATTTCTGAAGATGATGCAAAAAATAATAAAGATTACTTTACTTTAATGGAAGAAAACGTAAACACATTGAAAGAAGCAATAAACTAATCCATTATACTTTCTAGGCAGCTGAATTTGTTATTCAGCTGCCTTTTTATGTATTTATCCTTGACTTGACCAAAATAACAAGTAAAATTATCCATATTAGCTTTAAAGCTATATTAATTTAGAAGGTGAGTTGGAATTATGAATCTTCACATTTGTGAAGTAACAGCAAAAAATTGGCGTTCAGTAGTTGCTTTAGACGTCGCAAAAGATCAGCAACAATTTATTGAAAGTAACGCGTTTTCTTTAGCAGAATCATTATATGAAGGAAACGGAACGTCAGTAGGTTTATATGATGGAGAAACACTTGTAGGATACGCAATGTATGGATGGTATTCAGTAAAACATAAAAGTGTATGGCTCGATCGCTTTATGATTGACCAACAATATCAAGGAAAAGGATACGCAAAACGTTTCCTTCGCTTACTCATTCAATTCTTACAAGAAAAATTTGAATGCAAAATAATTTACTTAAGTTTACATCCAGACAACAAACTTGCAATGGGACTGTATGAATCATTTGGTTTCCGCTTAAATGGGGATATTGATGATGAAGGTCCAGTTGTAGGTGTTGTAATGGAGTTACTAATAGACGAAAATACAAGCCTGTGAAAACAGGCTTTTTATTATACATTTATCAATTTTTAGTTTCTCCCCCTTATTTAATTCTGTTTTGCAATCTAATAGAATGCTCATAAAAAATAAGCCTGCAATTTACGCAGACTTATTTCACACACTCCTCGAAATGTTCTTGGAACCACTCTTTATTAATATCTCTTCCGATAAAAACTACTTCACTTACTCGCTCTTCTCCCTCTTGCCACTCTCTATCGTACGAAGCAGCAAATAACGTATGTACACCTTGGAAAACGATACGTTTATCTACTCCATCTATCGATAAAATTCCTTTGTAACGATATAAATATTCCCCTAGCTCTTGAACGACAGCTGACATCCACTCATTAAGCTTTTGTAAATCCAGCGGACGTTCTTCACGTAATACAAATGATTTCACACCTTCTAAGTGGTTATGTTCTTTATGAGGGTAAATTTGCAACGTATCTTTCGTTTTAAATGTTTGGATTTGTAATAAAGATGGTATATCTACCTCACAGTTAGTCGCCTCAATTAACTTTGCAGTCGGGTTAATCCCTTGAATTTCATGCAAGAGATTTTCTTTCTCATTCTCTTCAATTAAATCTAATTTATTTACTAAAACGACATCAGCAAACGCAATTTGCTCTTTTGCTTCTAATCCTTTTTCAAAATGTTTATGTATATGATAACTATCTACCACCGTTACAACACCGTTAATTTGGTAAGCAGATTGGATGACTGGATCTAAAAAGAATGTTTGAATAATCGGCCCTGGATTTGCAAGGCCAGTCGTTTCAATTACTAAACCATCAAAATCCATTTTCCCTTCTGCTTTTACGTCCAATAACTGTTTCAAAGCAACAAGTAAGTCTTCACGTACAGTACAGCATAAACAGCCATTTGTCATTTCCATAATTTCTTCTTCCACATTCATAATCAACTGATTATCAATGCCAATTTGCCCTATTTCATTTACAATCACCGCTAATTTCTTACCGTGATTTTCTGATAAAATACGATTTAATAATGTCGTTTTCCCCGATCCAAGAAAACCAGTTAATATTGTTACTGGAATCATTTCGTACATCTCCTTATAGCTATATGTTTCTACATTATAGCATATGAACACTCCCCCACTTAACAAAGCTTGAAGTGGGGGTTTCTAACGTTTCGACCTAACGGACGATTAACGTCAGGGGAGTTAACACATTAGCGAGCTGTTTCACGCCTAACCCCTCTATCCCATTTGTCCATGCATTTGGGATTACTTTTCGTAAAATGTTAGCCGCAGCATTTACATCTGCATTAATTAAAGTTTTATTTGCTGAACGATATATACCGCGCTTTATTCGTTTTCCTGAAAAAGTTGTATTTTGGTCATTTTTTCCATACGTTGGAATGAAGTCGTTATCCAGAAAACTTGCTTTCGATGTATATGATTCTTCAGTTACAACAACTTGAATGCCTACAGCATTTGCTTTGTATGTAATCATTTGAATCAGTAAATTATGCGGGATATGACAAAACGATTGGTTATTTCTTTTTCCCATATTCGTTTCTTGTTTCCAACTTTTGTTTTGACCAATAACGATTTTACAAACTTCTTCTTGAGCTAGTTTTACGATGTGGTGACTAACTTTATGGAAGACGTCTTTTATTTTCAAGTAACGTTTTTGATGAAGTTTTTCTATCCTTTTAGAAGTAAAAGGTCCTTCATTCGTTTGTTTTCCATTTCTAAGAATGCTTGTAAAATG
>NZ_QXCO01000047.1:0-25653 GCF_003458115.1 Bacillus sp. ISO11
TTAAAATCCATAGTGATTTTATAATAAAAACAACTATAATAATTCATTAACATATAGATTGAATGAAAAATATTTCTAAACGATAACAATGCATACTATATTTAATAAAATCTATTTCTTATTTTAAATATAAATCAGATTCTGATATGATATATACATACCTAAAATATTAACAAACGATAGTTATGGAGGTGTCCTTTTATGACACAAGATTTATTGTTCATTACAAAACCTACTGTAACGACCAAAGAGGCAGCTGACTTATTAGGAGTAACGGTACAAACAATTTTAAAAAAAGAAAAAGATGGATTAATAGAATGTGTATATAAAGATAACTGGAAGCAATTCGGTAGTAAGATTTTCTATTTAGAGGATATTGAACGTTTACAAAATGAAAATAAGGTTAAAGGCCTTAGCACAAAAGAAGTAGCTGAAATTCTTAATGTTGCACCATCTACTATCTTTACATACATCAAATCTGGAAAATTACCCGCCACAATGGTAGAAAAAAGAGGAAAACAAGTATATCTTATCGATGAGGAAGAACTAGAGATTTTTATGCTTGATTATGAAAAAACCAAAACAAAAGAGCGAAAAACATTCATTACGAAAATTCAAAATGAAGATATATACTTATATCAATTATTAACACATCAACATAACGGAAAAACAGCTAGGGTAATAGAGATCAATGGAGCAGACGGTAAGATTCTTACAGAAGACGAGGATATTTTCCCTCTATCCACTTATAAACAACATGATTACACCTTTAAACCATTCATTAAAAAAGCGGTAATTACAAAACGAGGGTATTTATCTTTTTCCTTTAAAAAACCTCAATTATTTAATTCCATTACTTATAATCTAATAAACTTATTTTATAAGGAGCTAGGTATCACAAATATGAGATTGAGTATTTCAGCAGATACTATCAAATTAGAAATTAAACCTTTCGTATTACAAGTAGATCCATTGCAGTTTCAAGAAGAGATTAAGTACTTACATTCTCATATGAAATCTGGCACGATTCTTCCACATGTAGAAGGTATTTACTTTAAAAGTAATGTAGAGCCATTAACTTTTCATGCAGATCATGAATTTAAGCAAAAAGTAGTTCAAATGGCAGCGGAAGCTGGTATGAGACAGGAAGAATTCTTATTGCAAGCTGTAAAATCTTATATAACAAATTTAAAAAAACACTAAATCTACTACTTATTAAAAGAAGCGTAGAAATAAGATCTTTCTACGCTTTTAAAATATTAGTCACTCGCAATGAATACAACAAAGGGAAAATATCATAAAATTAAAATGTACATTTCCTATTTTTGTGAATTAAAGGGATCCATACCCAAAAATGTATAATTTATTTGTATATAATTATATAAAAGCGATTAATTCTTTATAGATTACTCTAAATAGTCACTTAACTTAAACTGGCTATGAATTATAAACCTAAAAATCAAATAAGCTACCGCTATAATAGGAATAGAATTTCAGTATCCAAGAGTTCGTTATATCAGAATTTAACGAACTCTTGGATGATGGTCAGTTCATCTCCCCTTCTATTATTGTACTGTACAAAGACATGAAACTCTAAACTATTTAGACAAGAAAATCTAAACTTTTGTTTTTAGAACTTGATTGGGACAAGAAAGTCTCTAAACTAAAGCTTTTTTAGATTTACATGCTAAACCAAAAAAAATTTCATTTTGCGGATTAAAAGTACTATACGTATAAACGTTTTAAAACTTGTTTCATTTCTGAATTAATATTAATAATTGAACTAATCTCTTTTGCTGATTGTTCAAGACATTTTAATTTATACTTAAAAAACTACACCCTATATAGGGTGTAGTTTTTTATCGAGGTTATTACTTCTTATTTAATTTCTTTAATATATTTTCTGGAATCTCTTCTTTTTTAATAACTGAAATATCATGCATTCTTGTATCACTTCCCCTTTTCGCAGCTTTAATATATGTGCCAATAGGGAATTTGTTATCTGACCCAAAACCTAAGTCTATTTTATTTAAACTCTCATCATATCCAATTAAATCATATGAATAATGAATTACATCTTTAGGGGCCTTAGTGTCTCTTTTAGCTTCTTCTTTCACTACACCATATACATCTATCGCACTTGCAAACGGACTATAACGATTCCATTGCTCGCAGCCAGCCAATCCAATACTAAATAGCATAGATAACATTATTATAAAAAATCTATTTCTCATTCTTATTCAATCCCACTGTAATTTATAGTTCTATAAAAATAGCGTACAGACGTACATATATGGATTGTTCTCCTAAGATTGCTTCTTAGTTTGTATATCCCTTACAGGCATCAATCCACTTTAAATATTTTGAGTATCGTTCTAGTTCTTCTATTGTTAATTCAATAGCACTATTTCCACTTCCACAAGCAGGAAAAACAGTTATAAATCTTTGTAGTGATACATCCAAATACACTTCTACATCTTTATTTACAGCAAACGGGCAAACACCACCTATTGCATGTCCAATTAACTCTTCCACTTTGTTTGCATCGACCATCTTAGCTTTAACACCAAACTGTTCCTTGTATTTACGATTATCAATTTTAGCATCACCTGCAGTTACTATTACTAAAACACGATCTTCTATTTGAAAAGATAAAGTCTTTGCGATTCTTTGAGGTTCACATTGTAACGCTTTTGCTGCTAATTCAACTGTTGCACTAGATTCCGTTACCTCTATAATTCTATCTTCCATACCATATTGTTTAAAATAGGAAATAACTTTTTCTAATGACATTTTACGGACCTTCCTTTCCCTTTTGGGGTATCATGTTAATGTGAGCTTTATAAATATATTAAGATTTATTTATATATCCTCTAAATAAATGTTTTACATATCTGTTTGGATATAAATCATTAATCATTGCATACGGACTATTTTCATATTTATGTTTCAATACGCCACGTAAACGATACTTTGCAATTAATGCGTTATTCCAATTCTGTTTGATTTCTTCTTCGTTCCAATTTAAAATGTTTGTTACTAAATATCTTGTTACTCTTTAGCCATTTCATTATTTTCATCTAATTTCCAAGTGTTTGGCGGGAATCTATTTCTTTTTCCATCTAATATCTCCTGATAAATTTCCTCTATAGTAATTGCTTTAATCTGCATTTCACAAGTTGCATTCCTTTCCTGGAGTTTGAATGAAGAAAATTCTGACTTTATGATGTGAGTTAATATACTATTACTTTGCTCTTCTAGTGAAAAATTTCAATAAAGCTTTACATGAAAATACAGGTTGGTATCTATAAAATGATTCATATTGCCACTGATCATTATTGGAAAGTTTAAGATCTTTACATTTGGTTTGATTATCATTGAAATCGTTCTTTTTATTCATATATTCTTCTCCATGTAATGCAAGTATTATAATTGAAAGTTAAATTTTAATACTTGCTGAATATGTCTAACACTAGCATGTGATTTTAGTATTAATTATTATTTTTAAGGGGAAATTTCATTTATAATTAGCTTATTGGCCCTGAATTTCGAAGATAGAATCAATTTCCACTGTGATATTCATGGGTAGCTGATTCACTCCAATTGCCGTTCGGGCATGTTGACCTTCCACTCCAAAGATATCATGTAATAATTTTGAAGCAGCATTAATAACAATATGTTGTTGATTGAATTCAATTTCACAATTCACAAAGGCTTGTAGTTTCACTACATTTACAATACGGTCTAAATCACCAATATACTCTTTGACTGCTGCCAGTGTATTAATAATACAAATTCTTGCTGCTTCTTGTGCTTCTTCTAAGGTTCTTTCTCCACCGACTTTTCCTGTATAAGCAGGTGTAGCATCTATAAATGGAGCTTGTCCTGAAACAAAAAGGGAATTCCCTAATTGTTTGACAGGTACGTATAATGCTTTAGCAGGCGAAGTATTAGTTAATATAATACCTAGTTCTTCCATTCTTTGTTCTATTTTCATGTTCTAGCCTCCTTTTTATTAAATTTGAATCTCACCAATGGCATATACAACTGCTGTTCCCGCAATCTTTACTCTGTCTCCCTCATGTTTACAATATAATGTTCCGCCTCGGTCAGACAGCTGCCTTGCTACCATTTCATCTTTACCAAGACGTTGTGCCCAAAATGGGATGAAACTACAATGCGCTGAACCGCAAACTGGATCTTCATTTACATTTAGTTTTGGAAAAAAAACTCTGGAAACAAAATCATATTTAGCACTTCTGGCAGTAACTGATACGGCTAATCCTTCTGTTAGCTCCTTCATTTTCGCAAAATCAGGAGTTAGATTTTGAACATCCTCTTCATTTTCTAATATGAAGATCAAATCTCTACCTAAGTAGCTTTCAATAGGGTTTATTCCAATGGCTTTAACCATCTCATCTGTTAATGTAATCTTTTCAGGCATTCTGCTTGGGAAATCCATCTCATAAAGATTACCGTTCTTGGATACAACAAGTTTTCCGCTCTTTGTTAGAAATATAATTTCCTCAATACCTTTTTCATAATAATTTGCAATAACGTATGCTGCTGCTAAAGTTGCATGGCCACATAGATCAATTTCTCCTCCAGGAGTAAACCATCTTAGTTGATAGCACTCCCCTTCTTTTACAGTATAAGCTGTTTCAGACAGATTATTTTCTATCGCAATTTTTTGCATCATCTCATCTGAAATCCAATCTTCCATGATACAAATTGCTGCAGGGTTTCCTTCAAATATGTTTTCTGCAAATGCGTCTACTACATAATATTTCATTACATATACCTCCATAGTGTCCCATTGTGTATTAAGATCAAATGATTATGATGTTTTTATCTCAACATCGGAACACCTTTAGGTGCCTCAGTATGTTCCGAAAGTACGTTCCTTATTTCTTGAGATAAAGGAATTGATTTTTGTGATTGAAAATTAAAATGAACTAAAATAACTTTTCCTCTTGCAATCCAATTTTGATTTTCATCTTGTATAACATGTTCAACTTGAAAACTTGCATTACCAATTTTGCTAATCCATGTAGAAACAACTAATTTTTGACCATAAACCCCCTCACGAATAAAGTCACATTGAGTTGAAGCAACAATTAAATTCCAAGATTCTATTTTTAGACTCGGGTTAAAAATTTTAAAGAGGTCATTTCTTGCTTCTTCAAAATACGTAAAATAATTTGAGTTGTTTACATGTCCTAAAGAATCACATTCACTAAAACGTACAATAGTATCGTGTTTAAACATAATATCTCCCCTTTTAAGCGTGATAATATTGCAATCTCTGACTACCTAAAAAATTATTTGATCAAAATTAAATATTTGCATGAATCTTAAAAATCACGTATATTGCCTCTATACTATAAGTCTCGTTTAATTCACATTACTTAATGGGTTATAAATATAAATCGCTTTTGTGCGAGATAATTAAATTATCATCACATATGGGTATCATTTTAAGTAAAGACGTTTAACCTAATACTTATTAATAGAGCTATTACCTCCTTTCGCATTTTAAATTTTATTTTAAAAATCCCTTGAACTACTTGTATGTTATATCGAAACCCTATATAACACGCAACCGCCTTCTATAACACTGAAAGGAGATTTAATATGCATTTTGAAATTCAACGCAATAGTGAAATTTCACTTTCCAGCCAAATATATCTATCTATTGTGGATCATATACGTTCTGGTTTTCTACAAGAAGGAACACAATTACCTTCTATACGCACACTTACAAAACAATTGAAGGTGAGTCTAGTAACAGTAGCAAAAGCATATAAGAAACTCGAGGAAGATGGCTTCGTTACTTCTATTCAAGGGAAAGGGTCTTTTGTTAATCCCGAAAGAAAAGAAGTTGTTAATCGACAACCAAAAGTTTCACCTTATAATTGGCAGCTCTCAATTCAGGATTACTTACCTAGATCTCAATTTTCTCGTTTTCATCAAGTTCCAGAAATGATTCAATTATCATCTTCAATGATTGATCCCAGGTTATTTCCTAACCGCTTTTTAGAACAAGAAGTTCAAAAAATATTTGTTCATAATCCAAGGATCTTATCCCAGTATGCAGAAGTTCAAGGAGATCTTGAACTAAGACATGCAATGGCTGCATATTTAAAAAGAACTGATATTACTACGGATCCAGATAATATATTAGTTACAAATGGCTCTCAGCAAGGAATCGGTCTAATTGCTCGAACATTTATCGGGCCTGATGATGTGGTTATTATGGAGGCTCCTACTTATCCAGGAGCAATCGATGTTTTTCGTGGGAGAGGTGCTACAGTCCTTACCGTTCCAATTGATAAAGATGGCATGAGGATAGATATTCTGCAGAGTTTATGCGATAAATATAAACCAAAGGTTATATATACAGTCCCTACTTTTCATAATCCAACAGGTGTTATCACAACTGCCAAAAGGCGTAGACAGATTCTTGATATAGCCCAAAGTAGCAATAGCATAATTATAGAAGATGATCCATGGAATGAAATTTACTATAATAAAAAACCACCGATTCCTATAAAAAGCTTAGATGATTCCGGGCATGTTATTTATTTAAAAGGTTTAAGTAAAACATTTGCACCTGGTTGCAGAATTGGGGTTTTAGTTGCTTCTGGTTCCATATTTAATCGATTGTTAGCAGCAAAAGCAAACGCAGATTTGGGTAGTCCTTTACTCACTCAGAAGATGATTTTACCGTTTATTAAATCAGAGAAATCAATGGAGCATATAAAAAAGTTACGAACTGCTTTGAAATTACGAAGAGATCTAGTTTTAGATTTATTATCAAAGTATGCTCCTTCTGAAGTTTCATGGTACACTCCTGAAGGAGGATTAAATCTTTGGATTAGTCTTCCTGAGTGGGTAGATACAAATTCTATTCTTTTAGAAGCACAAAAGAAAAAAGTGACATTTTTGCCTGGTTCAGCTTGTTATCCTGTAGAATTAGAAACTCATCATATGAGATTAAGTTTTTCTTATATGAGTGAACAAGAATTAAAAGAGGGTGTTAAAGTTTTATGTCATATATTCCATTCGGTTATTTCATCGAAGACAACTCATGACAATTCACCATTCTTTTAATTACAGTATGGTGCCAAATGATTAGTAGTTCAAAAAATCTATTCAATCTTATAAATATAACAATAGGACTGCCTCATTTAAAAACATATAACCTTATCAAAAAACAACTTGTAGCTAGACTACAAGTTATTTTTTGATAGTAATAAGATTAAGGGTTAGATGTTAAATAATTTAAACTGAAAAATCAAGATTTTATACATATGTTGGTTGGTATAACTAATAGAAAAGTTTAGCGATAATTAAATAGACAGTGTTGTATTAAGACAAAATCCATTTAGATACTTGTATGTTACATTGGAACCATATATAACACTCCCCCCCCATTTATAACACTGAAAGGAAATTCAAAATGTATATAATGATGCTACTCATAAGACCCATACATTACGGATAATTACATCTATAAATTCAGATTTTTAAATTCCGAACTCTCTCTTTTTATTTACTTTTCCTCCGTATATTACAGAATTTTTATGATATTAAAATCCAGGTTTTATAATCAAATATTGACTGTTATATATACATACCTATTATCATATTCCTTGTAACTGGAGGATTGTTCATTAATCTGTATATAGCACTTTCATCAGACCGAACTGTTCGGTCTGAAATAATTATAGGATGTGTATAAAATATGAAATTTCAAGTTGTTTTATTTGATGGGTTTGATTTAATGGATGCACTTGCTCCTTATGATGTCTTTCACGTTGCAGCAGCTCTTTCTCCAGAAGAAGTAATAGTGGAGTTAGTAACTGTCGAAGGGAAAAGATTAGTTAAAAGTGGAGTAAATGGCGTAAGAATCGAAGCCACAGGCATACTCGATCCAACCGCTGAAGGTGTAATTTTAATTCCAGGTAGTGCTGGCGAATCCTACGATGATGGACCAAATTCAGTTGTAAATAGGTTAAAAAAGCTTCTGAGACAGAGTTGAAAACTATACTACACCAAGCAGCACACAACCCTAATATTACTTTATATACAGTATGCGTAGGTGCTAACCTTTTAGGCATGATTGGACTACTAAATGGTCGATATGCTAGTACACATTTTATGGGGATGGGTGCTTTACCTAAAATGGGAGCTACACCAGTGCATGCTCGTATCGTAGATGATGGAGATTTAGTATCTAATAGTAGTTAGCCACACGGAACAATCTGAATTTATTCTGAAATCTCGATACAATGTAGCAGCTGCAGCTTGTAGCATCACTTTGCCCACCGTCAGCAGTAAAGAACATTTCGTATCAATCACCCAAAACAACATGTTGGATGTTTTTATCCATATCAAACATGCTGTAGATAACACCTTGAGGCATTACTCGTTTACCATACCAATCTCGTTCCAATAGATACGGATTCTTAGGGAAAACCTCATGTATTTCCTGCTTACGTTGTTCTGATAATATCGGATTATCATTAGGAGTCCAATGAGTCCAACGTGTGTTTTGAACGTCGAATACTTCCGATATAACAGGATGGTTAGGAGCAGGAGAGTTTAGTCTGCTAAATGATAACGGTCCTGAGCAGCGAATGTACGACGGAAGCACTCTTGGATCATACCCATGTTTAATAAGTTGATTTCACAAAAGACTACACTACCGAGTGACATACCCGTTATAGCGCCGACACTGTTACTTTTGCCGCCGTCTTTATAAAAAAGTCTCTTTATGCCTCGCGGCGTGTGTATCTCTAAATGAGATCCGAGCTCGTTATGTTTTATAACCGCTAAATCTCCGAATATATGAGCTAATCTACTTCCGTCTCCATCAATAAAAAGTCGTTGCGCCTGTTCTTGATTGTACGCAACGACTAAATGGTTTTCATCTCTTGAATTAGTTAAATAACGAGCATATCTGAAGTGCCCGGCAGTTGTCTTACCGGAACGTGGCGTTATGTGCCTTCATTAACTTCTAGCGTGTAATTGAAAGGGGCTCTAATTACTTGTAATTGTTTATCACTGATGTTGATTTTAGGCATAGCACCACCTCCTTTTATACTAATTCGACTTTATAACCTTTTATCGAATTGTAATATCTCTTGCTAACTTGTTCAAATCTCCATTATGAAGTGTAAGACTCATTTCTTCTCCTCCTTATCTTTCCTTAACAACAAACAAGACGCCACCCAGATCACGGCAGCGCCTACGATAATTGCTATACACATGTTTGTTCTATCTACATGGTAAAATAAAACACCCATAATTGACACATCATAAGATTAGTAACCATATTTTCTGTTCGTTAATTATTATGTTTATAGGCCTAGATTGTGCACATCTATATTCAGTGAGCGCATACCCTATTACATGAATACTACTTTAGGAGTGATTATATTATGAATCCTTTAACGATGAGGATTGTTGTAGCCCCAGCTTCATCTTGGCAACATTTACCTCAATACCCTTCATATGGTCAATATGGTATGCAACCTGGGCACATTCCCTTTACTCCTACAATTCCGCCTTCTCCCGTAATATACCAGTATCATTATCATTTCCCGACATTGTATTTCCAAGAGTTTCACGGTACATTTAACATCTAATCTAAATAGAAAAATATCCGTTATCTAATTTGTTGAATTCATGTTATACCTAAAACAGTATTTAAATACGTTTAATGTGTAATTTCTATATAACAAAGAAAAAAGCACCCGTTATGGATGCTTTTTTAGATAGCTTTGTATAAGTCGATAATGGACTTTGAATATTTTGATACCCAATGCTTATTAGAATCTTTTGTACTGCTTAAGAAGAACTCTTTCCCATTATCAAACTTTACTTTTAATTGATGTTCATTATATTCATACAGTTTCTTAGTTAGAGACTTAGATAATACTTTTCGGTAGATAACATCGTCATTGACGACATACATATTTCTTATGTATTAATAATTTAGACCCGTATATTCGCAAGTTTGCCAGTCCGTTATTTTGGACATTCTCACCATAGATATTTTGTAGCATCCCGACCTATCCATTACCATATGATTTCTCACTTAGGTTTTGTTCAGCCGACTTCACCTAGCTTCATACAATTTGCGACTACTATCACGCTTTGCATGTAGGAGTATCAGATAAGTAGTTTCAGCTCAACTTGACGGCTTTCATTCCTACTTTCAGTCAATCAGTTATTGTTATCAAATTGATAACCCTCCTATTTCGTGTTTACACACTTATAAGGAAACGTGTCGCGCAAAGGATTATTTTGTTCAAATTTTTGATAGATGTTAATATTTTCTATAAAGGGGGTCTACTAATGAAAAATTCCTGGAAGAAAGTTTCTTTAATTGCTTTCATAGTAATTGTCCTTTTAATAATTTTATATTTTGGCGGTATATCACTTTTTTGGAACCAGCCCTGAATAAAACTCAATATTCCGTCAATACTGTAGACACATGGTTATCTTTCTCCTTGTTCCCCCTTGGAGTACCGAGCAGTTAGCCTTTGCTAGCTGCTCTTTGTTTTTCTTCCTGTCTCTTTAAAAACACTTTCGCTTTCGTAATTGCCTCTGCCCTTGTTTGACCTTCAGCTATACCTTTTAATCCAGTGTCGTCCTTAATGCACAACATCTTCTTCTTGCCATTATCCATAACAACTTCAACATGCGAATAATAAGCACTGTGTAATGTATCGTCTTCAAGAAGAAAACTCATAAATTCCGCACCGACTTTTCCTGTAAACTCTTTAACCTTCCTCATATCCATTCCTCCTTGAATAAATTCCTAAACCTTGTCCATACTATAAATGCACTTGAGTTCTGAACTTCCTTCTTAATGCTTTTCTGGAGAGCAGTTAGCTTTTGCTAGCTGCTCTTTATTTGTACAAGGTACTCAATTAACTGACGCACATATAATATCCTGAGTTCCTTTCTTTATAAAATAGTCGTTATAAAATGAGGCTCGTCACGAGAGCGCTTTACTAAGTGCTCTTTTTATATTCCAACTTAATACAAAATGAAATTTTTGTTTAGTTTTCTTTCATGCATAATATTTTGATATTTGTTTATAATATAGTTGTAACTTTTTGTTACAACATATATCTGTATCTAGTTGTACTTCTAAAATTGTACGACAAAGCAGTTAGCTACTTCAGCTAGCTGCTTTGTTGTGCCAAATAGCGTTTTTGTTTAAAATAATGCCCCATCAATTTGGATATATTTACCGGTTTTTTTACCAAAAAATTCATGATATTGTTAATTAGTTGAGTACGTCATTACTTGACAATTACCCTTAGAAGCCCCGTGAATAAACGGGGTTTCTTTTTTTAACATTCGAGTTTCAATATATATCTGTAAAAATAATCAGTTAAATGTTAAAATTCCATCGAATATTTCCGTGTCGTACGCATCTTTTTGTCCTGTATATTGGAGTAGTTCTACATCTTCAAACTTCCTTCCCCAATACAAATTTGTTTTTTGATCTTTAATATGAACTACACCAGCATCAAAATTTATATTTAATACGTCACACATGATTTGTTTTCGTTTATCCCACGCTTGTATGTTGAAATCCATTTGAAACATTGCTTTTGGGAATACAATTGCTATTATAATCGCAATTTATTTTCTACAAACTGATTGGGTTGCAACCCAAATTGCGGCTTTATTCCGCACTCCTTAACAAATTGTTAAGGAACTTTTTTATTTGTCCTTTAGTTGCAAAAAAATAAAGTTTTCATTCTGGGGGTATCTTAAATGGAAATTTTGTTTTTTTAGCACCGAAGTTTACTTTTATCGTTTTGGAGACGTTTATTTTTCTTAAGTTGATGGGTATGGGTCCCGCCATCATTTTAACGAAAATATACACTAAGTAAATTTCGACATAAAAAAGCCGATTATTCCCACGTTAAGGAACTATCGACTTTAATTTATTTAAATTATAAGTTTCTGTACATTCATGAGTAAGTAGATGGTTCCCAATTATTAAGATTGATAGTAAGGCAATAAATACAGAAGTAAGATCCTTGCCACTAAACCAACTCAAAAATCCCATATCTTCATCACGGTTGTTCCCTGCTTATTCATAATTAAACTTTTTATTAATAATCCAATAATTCGTTACGAAGAGTGTGAATAAAATCAAAAAAACAGTTAGTAGCATATTGCTTATTGCGCTTGAATTTACTAATCCCGTAACTAGCGTTTCCATTGCATGTTTACTCATACTGGCTGGATTAATCTGATTCATTATTGGACTCAAACCGACGATTAATCTACAACCTAAAAGGAAAACAATTGAAATTAACGCAATAATACCTTGACTGTAAAAAATAGCACTTATCATTGTTGTGAAAGATACGATAAAAAGAACCCAAATTAGATAAAATATTAATCCAGTAATCATGTGTAAAAATGGAACAGCAGTAAAAAAATAATTTACATATAGATAAGAGGTAAAGTATCCAATTGTTACACTAAAAGCTACCATTAAATAATTAGATACTATTTTCCCACCTATATATGAAGTAACAGTAACGGGCCTTGTTAAAATAAAGGCCAACATACCGTTTGCTTTATCTGTTTGAATGACACCCATCATAGAAATTACCAGAATCATAATTCCAAGCTGATCAAACTGAGATCCCAAAGTACTCGCTAGTACTTCGCCTCCTTTTTGTGCTGCCATACTCGAATCAATGGTAATACCCTGACCGCCACCTAATGCTTCTAGAATTGATGGCAAGTAATGAGTTACTACTGGCTGTGTTGCCCCTAAAAATATAAAAACAACTGGTAGCCAAATCACCTTAAAATCACGTGACATTTGAACACATTCTTTTTTTATCAATACCATTAAGTTATTCATTTTTGCACCACCAATTTCAAGAAAATTTCTTCTAAAGTATCGTTGCTCACTTCAAACTTAATGATGTCCACTTTATGTTCGAGTGCATTTTGTAGCAATAAATTTTTGTTTACTTCGATACTTTCAACCTTCACTTTAACTTTAAGCCCAATCACTTCTACGTCCTTCACATACGGTAATTTTTTAACAACGTCAATCCATTTTTGATCTTTAGCTGTGATTTCAATAATTAATTTATTTTCACTATTACGTTGTAAAAGCTCAGTAATCGTTGTATCTTCTATTTTTGTTCCATCTTTTATAATGACAAATCGTTCACAGATTTCTTCTGCATCGCTTAATATATGGGTTGATAATAAAATGGTTGTATCTTTTTTTATTTCTTCAATCAGATTCAATACTTCCCGTCGGCCGATTGGATCTAATGCGGATACCGGTTCATCCATGACAATTAGCGAAGGTTTATGCAATAATGCTTGTGCAATACCAAGTCGTTGTTTCATTCCACCAGAAAATGTACCAACCTTTGAGTTTTCTTCGCCCCTTAGTCCAACTTTCTCCAAAATTTTTGGAATTGACTTTGACAATTCCTCTTTTTTCAATCCCGAAAGTTGCCCCATAAACGTAAGGGTTTCTCTCGCTGTCATCCAATGAAAAAAATTAGGGTATTGCGGTAGGTAACCAATTTCTCTTTTCATTTTTGATATTTTTATCCCATTCAACAAAACTTCACCAGCATTCGGATTAATAATATCCGAAATCACTTTTATTAATGTGGATTTACCTGCTCCATTCGGCCCAATTAATCCGACGCATTCCCCCGATTGCAGTTCCATCGAGAAATTATTGACAGCAATTTTCCCTTTAAATGATTTTGTTACATTTCTAATTTCTAATTTCATAATTTCTCACTGTCCTTTCTCCCTATAACAAAGTACAGAATAGGTCCCAATACATTAACAAAAAGAATAATTAGCGTCCATACAAGTACATTTTTTCTTGTTTTCCTATGTCGGTATAAATCAATTAGTGCAATGAAAACTAATAGTGCCCCCACTGCAATAATCGGCAATACAATGGGGAGAAAAGCCATAATATCAATGTCTTTAAGGTCATTCAATCCATAATGTAGTTGCATTTTCACCATTCCTTCCTAAATTCATTATCATTATTAATAATGATAAAACAAGAGCTGATACATTGCAATCATTATTCTCATTATTTATAATAAGAATAAAAATAAACAATAAATAAGGTGATATAGTGAGTAATAAAGTTGAAGTTTTAATGCATCCCGTAAGAATGAAAATTTGCCAAGTACTTATGAGAAATAAGGAAGATGGGTTAACACCATTAGAAATGGTAAAAATCATTGAAAATGTACCACAAGCAACTCTATATAGACATCTACAAACCATGGTTGATTCTGGTATTGTCCATGTGATTAAAGAAAAAAAAGTGAAATCTGTTTCTGAAAAATATTACGCAATAAATGAAGAAGATGCAAAAATTGAAGGAAGTGAATGGAAGGGATTATCTAATAAGGAAAAGTTAAACTACATTTCCTATTACCAGTTATCACTTATGATACAATATCAAAGTTATCTTAAGAAATTAGATGAACAAAACAGCCAAGAAGATAATGCTTCTTTTTCTGTAGTGGAATTAAAGTTAGATGAGGAACACTTTATAAATTTTCAAAATGAACTTAATGAATTAATGACTAAATACTACCATGTCCAAAGTAAGGGCAACACAATAGAGGATCCAGTTCGGACCATCGCTATTACAATTATTCCAGAAGCTTAAACTAATTCGATATAAAAAATACAGGCTGATGATTCTTTAGCGTAGGAAAAATCGGCTTTTTTTATGTCTAAATTTACTTAGCGTATGTTTTTCGCTTTTTTTGGTAGGACCCCATGCCCATCAACTTAAGGAGTGTAAACACCCCCAAAACCAAAAATGAGCTGACTTCTCAAAATAACTAACTGTAGAGAAAGAGAATTTTCATTTAGGGGGTACTTTTATGCTAAAAAAAAGGCTTATAAAGTTGGTAGCTCAAAAATTAAATTAGGATACTCCGTAAGTATATGCTAGACTTGGTTTACCATTTGATTTACTGTTTTCATGTCCTTTACAAGTCGGGGGTTCTTTGTTTCACGGAAAAAAAGCAGACTCTTATAAAAGAGCCTGCCTTCCCTGGTTTGTAAAATTAAGAAGCTTTACGTACGTTTGAAGCTTGAGGTCCACGTTGACCTTGCTCCAAATCAAAAGTCACTGCTTGACCTTCTTCTAAAGTTTTGTAACCTTCGCCTTGAATCGCTGAGAAATGAACGAATACATCGTCTCCACCTTCACGTTCGATGAATCCGAAGCCTTTTTCGCCATTAAACCATTTTACATTACCTTTTTCCATTTGTATTGCCTCCTAGTGTGTAAACACACACAATGTAATACTATCCTTGCTCTCAGTGATCATAAAGGTGAAAAGTTACAAATCCTTTACACCGAACAAAAATAATTCATTTTAATAATAACATTTTTTGTAATAAATGTCAAGGTGAAGAAAAGACAGCTACTATGTTTATGCAAATGTTAGAGCTAAAGAAAAACACGTTTCATAAAATAATGACGGAATATGAGGAAATAGAGTAGGATCTCTCTTATTTGAAATCCTACTTTTTCTTTGGTTGTAAGAATCTTGATGTTTTTGTATCAGAATAGTATTGTGTATATCGAACAAAATAAAAGACAACTCCAATTAAGAGTTGTCTTTTTGTGTAATAAAATCCCCAAAATATGAAAATATACAAACGAATATAATACGCTATGGTTGATATTATAACAAAACGGATGAGTATTGAAAATAAAAAGAATGTAGTAATGATTTTTTAAGGTTTTAGTTAAAAAAGCCTCGAAAATAAACCATTTATAAATGTTTCCTTTAAATATGATTATTGTATTTCGAGGGGTTCCTTATAAATCTTAGCTATATATTTTACAAAATCAATGACGGGATAGTATATGAGTGAACGGTGCTGCGTAAAACGAACCCCTGCTTTTTCCATTTTCGAAATGAGTTGTTCAACTTCCATCTCTTTTTGTTGTATTCTATCATAATTTTGATATACAATGTTTTTTCATTGATAGGAAGAGCCGTGAAAATAACTCTCCCCTTTTACCCTGTGACTAAATATAATTTCTATTTTTTCTCTACGTTGTTTTTCCTTCATATGCGCTTCTGTTGACTGCATGTTTATCGCCTCTTCCCTTTTTTGTTGTATAACAAAATTTGGTCTAACTCACCATACATAGCCAATGTACATTGTTCTAGTTGGGATTTCTCGTTTAAGGCTATCTCATCCACTTTATTTGGTTTTCAAGTGCTTAATCTAATATATTGGATTTACATCTAAATAAGTTGTTAATGTGTATAAAACACTATCTATCTTTATTATAAAATGATTCTTTATAAGCATGCACCTTTTTACACTCACGAAGATTTATAACATGACGAGTACCTTCATCCATGAATGTTATTCTGAATTTACTGAGGTTAGTTTCTTTATTTAGGCTAACTAACATATTGTATGCCTCAGTATCTATTTTATAAAAAAAGAAAATAGATGTAACGGTCCCCCTTTTAATAAAAAAATCCTATAAAAATATAGCGCTCTTAAAAGGTTTTGTTACAAATTTATTATGTTTGACTTAAAAAAAGGAACGTAATATTTATTTGTAGAAAATTTTAAGAGTAAAAATAGAATGACTATCTGTGATAAGAAATGGGGGGACTTTTATGCTAACAAATGATTTAGATTTCCGATTAGAACCACGTTTAAAAGAACTGTATGAACAACATAAAATTAGAGCGCAGAAGATAGACTGGGGTTATCATGAGTTTTTACCATGGGATAAGGGAATGGACTTTAAAAGAGTTCCTTGGGATGAAAGTCAAGTTACTCTTCCTACTAGTGTAATTACAGCCATTGAAACAGCTTTATTAACAGAAGTGAATTTACCTTGGTTTACCACGTATTTATCTGCGACTTTTAAAGGGTCCCTCTCTGTTATTACAGACTTTATTCATACTTGGACATCAGAAGAGGATCAACATTCGAATCTATTGGAGACATATTTACTACTCACTCGAAGTGTGAATCCTAAACGAATACATGAATTAAGAAAGTCAGTCGTTGAGGCGGGATTTGAACCTGATTTTCATACACCAATCGAAGCTATGACGTATACGACGCTACAAGAACTTGCAACGATGGTGTTTTACAATAATGTTGCTAAGGTTGCAAGTAAGCATGATCCAGATCTTGCTACGTTATTACGTCGTCTTGCCAAAGATGAGACTCTTCATTATGCTTTTTATCGAGACGTCATTCGAACACATTTGGAATTAGAACCTAATTATTGCTATCATATTGCCAATGTAATTAAGAATTTTAAAATGCCAGGTGCCGTCATGCCTGATTTTGAAAATAGAATGGCTGTAATTGCAAAAGAAGCGAACTATGGACCACTACAATATTTTGATCAAGTACTTGATGTAGTGATTGAGTATTGGGGGTTAAAAGCCCTACGACCAATTGCACCTCTAGCTGAAAAAGCAAGAATTGAGATTTTGGATTACCACACAAGATTGAAAAAAATAAGGGATCGATTTGGTCGTTTTCAAGGGAAAAACTGATCTACGTTAATGAGTAGAGGTTTCAGAATATACGAGGGGAAATTCCCCTTCCCTTTATGGGAAATCTGACACACTCCCTATGTTTTTTGTGCTATTTTTATTCGATTTGATTTTTAAAGAAAAAGTAATTGACAGCAAAAATAATTTTATGATATTATAAAATATTTGATAAAAAAACACATATATGTTAAGGTTAAGAAGGTTACCATATATGGAGGTGGATTATATGTTTCAAATTGGCGATAACATTGTTTATCCAATGCACGGAGCAGGTATAATTGAAGCCATAGAAGAAAAAGAATTCTCAGGAAAAAAACAACAGTATTTTGTCATAAAAATGTCGATCAGTAATATGCAAGTCATGATTCCTACGGGTAAAATATTGAATTCGAATATACGCCCAGTTATTGATATACTTGCATTAAAGCACATTATACACATTTTTCACCATGAAGAATCCTGTAAATTACTGCCGTGGAAACAAAGGCATAAAGTGAACACGGACAAAATAAAAACGGGTGAAATACAAGAAGGTGCTGAAGTTGTACGGGATTTAATGCGTATGAAGAAAGAAAAAGCACTCAATACAAGCGAAAAAAAATTGTTGGATGATGCATATAGATTTTTGGTCAGTGAACTAGAATTAATTAAAGGAATCACTGAAAATCAAATAAAAAGTTTCTGTTAAGGTTCATTATAAATAATGCGTTATATCCTCTAAAAACATTCTAAATCTTTCGGGAATATGATGAGTATTAAAAGCAACTCATTTCAAAGACATTCAATTTCTTCAACTCACTTTTAGAGTAGGAACCTCTTTTGTTATTACTTCAATCTAATCCATTTTTATTTTTAAATTTCTTTTACGAACGTTCGAAGTTTCATTAAATAACTCGATCAAATAGTCACTTGAATTTTTGCAATCCTGATTCACACTGGCACGGACAAGGAGCCGTAAGGATGAAAGAGAGGTAGGGCTTTCATTGTTTTAGGTATATATCTAAGTCATTATTTCTAAAAGAAAAAACAATCAATCTCATCTCTATCTTTAAGAATTTTTACATTCACTGAGACAGTGAATAGTAATTGTTTATCTTCTTTTCATAAGAGAGATACGCGAGTTGGTAACATCTAAATATATGGTCAACGATACAAATTGATGGGATTTCTAGAACTAGAAACCATTTTTACAATTTATTTAACATAATAAGATTAAATGAAACAATAAGAAGGAGTGAAGATATGAAACGCATGCCAACGCAAGAATTAAGTAACGAGTTAAAGAAGCGGAAAGGGATTACTTCTATAAAGATTGAGCCTTATGAAAAAATTGAAGTTGGTGGAATTGTTGTAGATGGACCGGCTGTTATTTTAATCAATCAAGAATACCTGAAAATTGTTGAATGAAGAAAAGGATGATCCTTTACGAAAAGGGATGATCCTTTTTGTTTGCTGCAACTTTTATTTGATGTGTTGGGATTAAAAGGAAGGAGAGGGTCGGAATTATCATAATGGAAAGCTTAATATTGGTAGGGTTTCTTTTTACGTTATATAAATTAGTTGATAAAAAAACAAACTAATTTACATAACGTTATATTATTTCCTTTTTAAGGGTGAGATTTATTTGATAGTGAAATGGATAATTTAAAGGAGGAATTTAGATGAATGTAAGGAAAGAACGCATAAAATACGAAAAGATGTCAAAGAATTATGACCGTATTTATTCAGTTTCGTTTATCTTATTAATTATACTTGTTTGTAGTAGTGTGATTATCATAGGAGCTACAGGAGGAAAATATGGAGTGTTTTTATTGTTAGCAATTTTACTTAACGCACGTATTACGAAAGAATCTCAAAAAAGTATGAGCACTATTCTAATAAAGGCCGTATTTAAAATGATACATATCCAGAAACGAACAACCTAGATGTATATTCAAAATATCCCTTTATCATCTCCTATTAACTAGTAAAAGTAACTTTATATAAATCATTTTTTTTAGCAATGTAGAAATAGAAACCGTACCCTATTAAAATGTTATTTCCGTCCATATAATGAATTATCCTTCTAGTATATTTATAAGATTTATATCATATATTAGTAGAAAGAATGCAAGTTAGAAAGGAGTCTTATAGAATGAGTTATTTGGAGGGAAATGACTTTAGTAAACAAAATATGGTAAGTGTGCCTAATCCCTATGTATATCAGACATTACAATCAGTAATTGGTAAACATGTGGTTATTGAAACTGTAAGAGGCAATATAAGAGGTAAATTAAAGGATGTGAAACCAGATCATTTGCTCATTGAAGATACGGCGCCATATATTGTACGCATTCAACAAATTGTATGGATTATGCCAAAGCAATAATCAAATTTTAAAAAAATTAATGTCATAGTCCACCAAGTAAAAACACAGGGTTTTATCTCTGTGTTTCTTCAAATTTCTGTTTTTGAATATATGCTTGAGCATGAATAAGTTCTTCCTGAAGCACTTTTAATTCTTTTGTAGATTCGGATTCAATAGCCATGTAAGTAGTAACTAAACTAATCATCATATCCATCTTCTCTACTATATTTTGAATGACTTGTTCAGATTGCTCTTTTTGAGGGTGTTGTATTGCTATTAATACATTTTCTATATAATTGTTCTTTCTTTGCTGGATATCATAAATAAACTGTTTTGTGTTTGAGTTCATTTGTTTTCCCTCCGTTTTGGATATATCTTCATTCTATCATATTTGAATAGAAAATATTGAATGAGCCGTTCTTACTTGCAATATTCATCGGTTAAAGAGGTACAACCGAGATACGTGTAAAAATAGGCCATAGCCTTACTTTTTTTCCAACTATGACCTATTGAGCTTATAGGGGTAGCACCACACATCCATCAAGCTAAAGTTTTGAAGTACCCTCTAAATGAAATTTTTCTTTCTCTACATAACGTGACCTAATTGATACTACGAAATACAAAAACATCCTGCATGTTTGAACCATGCAGGATGTTTTCTAGTCTTTGTTTTTCATAATGTAAGAAACCAGACGAAGGATCTCTAGATATAACCATACTAATGTCATCATAAGTCCTACTGCGCTGTACCATTCCATATACTTTGGTGCTCCACTATGAGTACCATGTTCAATTGAATCAAAATCTAGTAATAAATCTAATGCAGCAACAACAATTACAATTGCACTTATGATAATACTAATTGTCCCACCTTGATGAATATATGGAACAGTCACCCCTAAGATGCTCAATAAGAAAACAATAAAATACATAATAAAAATTCCAAGTGTTGCAACCGTTACAACCGCACGAAACTTTTTAGTTACTTTTACTATTCGAGTTGCGTATAACACTAACATGGAAAATAAAATCGAAATTGTTAGTAATACGGCAGTTAAAGCGATAGAATCACCAAAGCGCATTGTATAATATGCTGAAATACTTCCTAATAAAACCCCTTGTAATATTGCGTAAATCGGTGCGCAAATTGGGGATATGCGCGGAACGAATATAACCACAAAAGCGACAATTAGAGTAACTATTATAATTCCAATTAACACGGGTATTTTCATTGTCTCTTGTGTCATCTGTACGTAGGAATAGACAGATGCTGCAAGAAGTAAGATAAGCAAAATGAATGTTTTTCCTATCGTTCCACCTATTGTCATCATAGAAGCGCTTGTCTTCTCTTCATGGAATTTGTCTTTTTTTAACATTGGATTAGATGTTCTCATGCTTTCCTCCCAAAATATCTTTTACTTATAAAGTGATTTTTTATATCTCTAATTTCTTATTGATAATGCGACCTGTAATCGCTAAGAGTACAATTATTAACAAGCAAGTAAAACATAGACCCAAAATAGTGAAATCTTCAATAGGGTAAAATGATGTATCAAAAAAATCATTCTTATCCATGAACCCAGAACTTTTAATAGTAACTGCATATTTCTCTAATTTACTTAACACATTCATTACTATTGTTTGTATTGTTGAAAAGATAGCAACGAAAATGATGAATAAAATTATTTTACTCATCCATGACTTCACTGGAAACAGCCTTATAATGGCTATGATAAAATAACAAGAAATAAGGATACTCATGAAATCGATTCCCCATAAAAGAAAAGCAAATATGTGTTGGAAGATTCCGTAACTATACAACTTGTGATATTCTTGTCGAAATTCTCCGGTTACTTCCCCACCATAAAGACTCGGATTATAACCAATTACTTTTCCATCATAAAGACTTTGTGAAAAATAATATGAAAAAATTAAGCCTATACCTAATAAAATAATAAACATTAATGTAAAAAATAATAAATTCGTATATATATATTTTCGGGTTGGGATGGCTGTATAACGAATCATAGAATTTTTTAATATTTTATTGAAAGAAGGCAGCGCTATTAGAAGAAGTAAAAATGCAGCTATACCAATTATTATTAGGTATATGAGTAATACTAAATCCTTTATAAACGGAGGTAGTACCCTTGAGAGTCCTATCGTACTAAATAAAAGAAGTAAAGAAATAATAATAAAACCAGAATAAAAGACTGCTATTTTTTTTCTATTGCACTTATATAAATAGAGAAAAAGTGGGTTCATTGCTCAAACACCTCCCTAAACAACTCATGTACTGCTTTCCCGTGATGAAAACGAATTTCCTCTACGTTTTCATGTAATATAATAGTTCCGTCTTTTAAAAAGATTACTTCATCAAATATATTTTCGATTTCTTCTATTAAATGAGTTGAAATGAGAATGGTACAATCTTCTCGGTAAAATTTAAGAATTAAATCTAGTACATGTTTTCTAGAAACAAGATCAATTCCACCCAATGGCTCATCTAATATATATAACTTTGCTTTCCTGGAGAAAGTTAAGATAAGTTGTAATTTTTCCACTCCACCTTTTGATAAAGCAACTATATGCTCTTCTAATGGCATTTTAAACTCAACTATTAAGTCCATTGCCTGATGAAAATCAAAGTCACTATAAAAATCCCGATAGAAAACTACAGCATCTTTTATCGTCATCCACTCGTCAAAAACAGGACTATCAGGCATAAATGAAACAGTTTTCTTTGTTTCTATTCCTACCTTCTGACCTTCAATTGTGATAGTTCCTTTAGAAGGATAACGCAAACCAGCAATCATTTTTAATAATGTCGTTTTTCCGCTACCATTATCACCAACAAGACCAATAATTTTCCCTTCAGAAATTGTTGCACTTAAATCTTGAAGCACTGTTTTTAAGTTATATCTTTTCCACAGATTTTCAATTTTTAATAACTCTGTCATTAGTTTTCCTTCCTTTTCTTTTCTTTTCTAATGAAGAATGGAGGATTGGAAGAATTTCTTCTTTCGTAAATCCTAAATTGTCCATTCCATTTATAAAATTATCAAGCAACTCTGTTGCCATTTCTTTGCGTAGTTCAGTAATCTTTTCTCCTTCACTCGTTACAAATCTCCCTGTTCCTCTTCGTGTCACAGCAATACCTTCTTGTTCTAGCTCTTGAAATGTGCGTTGAATCGTATTGGGATTCACTTGTAATTCACTGGCTAGTTCACGTACAGCTGGGATTTTATCACCCGGTGCTAAACGACCTGTTACAATTTCCTTTTTTATGTATTCCATTACCTGAATATAAATCGGGATATTAGGAGAAAAATTAATTTCCATTTCTTCCCTCCTCAGTATTAGTGTACTAGATGAATAATACACTAATACTGATTGTGTGTAAATGGTAATTTTTCCAAACTATATATAATAAATAAAGGATGATATCTGAAAGAAATACGGCCAAAAACCAGTTCTTAAACTCATTACTAAAAACAAAATCCCATAACAAACATTAAATGTCGTTTATGGAAATTTGTTAACGTACGGTAAAACCCAGGTTTTTAACTTAGAAATTCCTTAGCATACGAAGTTCGCGTTTAGTTGGCGCGACCTCATTATTAACTCGTCTATTAATTTAAATGTAGCTCTGTTAATCTCGAAATACACTTTCAACTTACCAACTATGAATTTTATTTTCATCTGCCTCACTCTCTTTTTTGATTTGATAAATCATTTTAGTTAATCGGACACATAAATATAATTCTTAAGCTGTTCGACTGTTTTTTATGTAAAAGTAGCAATTGTTCATAACAACCAAAATAACAGTGTTTTGAATGTATCCTTTTTGGATATTTATTCGAAATATGAAGAAATGTTATAAACACAGTGATTGAAAGAAAGTAAACTTTTGGGTAAAAGTTTACTTTCTTTTTATTGTATTATTATTGGCTAAGTAGTTTAGAGTTTCTTGTCCTATGTTCAAAAAGTTTAGACTTTCATGTCCCGTTATTGAGACATGAAAATGGATACTTTTTAGACACGAAAGTAGATACTTCTTAAATATCTTTCGTTACTAATATAAATTCCAAATGAATTTTCACTTCACATTTAATAAGGTTTTGCTGAAATGCAAAAAAAAGAGAGCAAAACTCTCTTTTCATTTAATCAATATTATTTTTAAAAATTTAAATAATAAAAAATAGCCAGTTAAAAGAGCGTGTTGTTATATATTTAGCTAAACACACTCTTACCAATATTTAAACCCTATATTAATTTCTTATTCCATTCATTTAACTTATTCATCCTTTTTTTTATTCGGTTATAAGCTTCAAATTCATAACCTTTTTCATTTAATCTTTTTATAATCTGTGAGCTGCTACCATCCTGCACTTGCATTCATACCAGATCCCATAAAATTAATAAATAATGGCCATAATAACGGCCATAACGTAAGAAGTATATTTAGAATTATAAGTATACTATATACCCCAGGGAAATTATGATTTTTACTATTTACCAATACTAAAATCGATAATAATATTATGGGTATTAAATATAAAAATATCATTATAAACCAATACCATGTCATTAAAGTAAGACTCAATGGTCCTAATATCTCGTGTACAACTCCGAATGATATTCCTAATGCTCCAAAACTAAAGGTTGTAATTATTGTTTTTAGAAGCACTTTAGCCAATTTTGAATCGTACGTTTTTCTACTATATAGACCTATCACAATATACAACGATAGATATGCCATTAATACACCTATCCAAATCAATAGCCAGTCTGCATCTAACATAAAGATGTCAAACAGCGCCCAACACACCCCTACTATTGAAAAAACAAGGGAAATAATTATATATTTTAAAACTGGTTTCATGTTCATTTCACGTCCTTTAAAAACTCAAGAATACATTATTAGCTTGTATTCTTCTTTTTCTATCGCTTTACTATAGTCTGTTGTATATTCAATAACAGTAATCCCTTTACTTCTAAGTAGATTTTTTTCCACGGTTTCGCATCAGTTGACAGTTTGAAAATTAATATTAATTTATTTTAATTAAATATATATTAACATTACATTAAGTATAAGTAAATAAAATTAATTTAAATTTAATATACTCCACTCATTTAATGGAGATTATTTATATGAACAATATTAATGTTGTTCAAAAAATTATGGCATTTCGAAAAGGTGCAGGATTAACTAGTAAACATTTAGCTGAAATAGCTGATACAACGCCTTCCATGTTAAGTAAGATTGAGCAATGGATCACGAATCCACCCTTACAAACACTAAAGTTAATTTCTGTAGCATTAAATATTCTTTTATTAAATTTTTTCTTGGAAGATACCAATACAGAAGAATTAGTTGTAAGAGCTAACCAAAGATAAAAATAACTTTCCCTGAAAGCGGTAATGTTTCGTATGAGTTATTATCTCCTAATTTAGATGGATCACTGGAATTGGCTTTAATCAATCAGCTACCTCAAACCGCTTCATCTATGGAGCCTGTGGCACATAAAGGTGAAGAAATAGCATTTATTATAAAAGGGCACGTAAAACTATATCTAAATGATGAGGTTTTACTTGAGATCCAGGTGATAGCGGTAAAATACATCACCATTTGCTAGTATTCTTCCATTACTTCTTTTTGAATTATACTCCCTCCTGTTCTCCATACAA
>NZ_QXCO01000048.1:0-25468 GCF_003458115.1 Bacillus sp. ISO11
TTCTCTTTCTGTAAATAGTTTTTTTGTCATTTTCAACATTCTCCGATCTCAATTTTCCTTTTATTATACAAGAAATACCCTATAGAATAGACTTTTTTCAAGTGTCTATTCTATAGGGTACATTTTACCAATTGAGTGTCTTTTATTATTATTTTCGAATTTGCCCATTTCCACGAATCACATATTTTGTAGAAGTTAATGCTGGAAGCCCCATTGGTCCTCTTACGTGTAACTTTTGTGTACTGATACCAATTTCCGCTCCGAATCCAAATTCGGATCCATCTGTAAAACGAGTCGATGCATTATGATAAAGTGCCGCGGCATCTACAGAAGTAAAAAACTTGCTGACGTTTTCCTCGTTTTCAGTAATAATCGCTTCAGAATGCATAGATCCATACGTATTTATATGATGAATCGCTTCTTCAACAGTGGAAACCACTTTCACTGCTAGTGTGAGAGATAAAAACTCAGTTTCCCAGTCTTCTTCTGTCGCAAGTAAGATAGAAGGATCAATCGCCACTGCTTTATTATCACCACGTAGCTCCACTCCTCTTTCCTTCAAGGAAGAAAACAACTCGCTACCATATTGCTCTGCCCAATTCTCATGAAGTACAATCGTCTCAATTGCATTACATACAGATGGACGCTGCGTTTTTGCGTTTATAATAATATTAAACGCCATTTGTTTATCCGCTGTTTCATCAATGAAAATATGACAATTCCCCGCACCTGTTTCAAGTACTGGAACAGACGCTTCCCTCACAACAGTATCGATTAATTGTTTGCCACCTCTTGGAATAAGAACGTCTAGATAATCATTCATTGTAAACAACTGCTTCGCGCTATCTCGCGTTGTATCTTCTATAAGCTGTACACTTTCTTGAGGTAAGCTTGTTTGTTTGAGCGCTCTGTGAATAACGGCAACGATGGCTTTATTAGAATGAATAGCAGAAGAACTACCACGTAATATGACTGCGTTTCCTGTCTTCAAACAAATTGTAGCAGCATCCACTGTTACATTCGGTCTTGCCTCGTAAATCATCCCAACAACACCAAGTGGTACGCGCATTTCCTGAATAGATAGTCCATTTGGCCTTTCCCATGCACTTACACATTCTCCTACAGGATCACGTAATTTAATTAGCTGCTTAATCCCTTCTGTCATATCAACAATACGCTGTTCATTCAGCATAAGGCGATCAAGGAGTGAATGAGAAAATCCTTTCTCCTTACCTTCTTCAATATCCCGTTTGTTTTCTTCTAAAATATAAGCTGTTTCTACTATCAGCTGATTAGCAATTGCAGCAAGTGCTTCATTTTTTTGATCTGTAGTTTTAAGCACAAGTTCTCTAGCAACCTCTTTTGCTTTTATCCCCTTTGCCAACACTTCATTCATTTTTATTTCCTCCTTTTTAAAGTGAAACCCAATGATCCCTATGGATGACTTCATAACTATGTCTCTCGCCTCTTACTTGAATATCTTGGCTTTGCATACCTTTTACATCTCTTAGTTCCTCTGCACTATATGTGCATTGTCCTTTTCCTATTACGCGCCCTTGTTGCGTTACAACCTCTACAACTTCACCCACTTGGAAAAATCCTGATACATTCGTAACACCAGCTGGAAGTAAACTCTTCCCATGCTGAATGATGGCAGTAGCTGCCCCAGCATCTACTTCAATTTGTCCGCTAACAAGCGAATGCAAGGCAATCCATTGCTTGTTCATCTTCATTTCTTTTTGAGGAGCATTACCAACATACGTTCCATCACCCTTACCCTTCAAAACATCTACAAACTTTTCCTGTCCACGTCCTGTTCCGATAAATACACTCACACCAAGAGAGAGTGCTGTCTTTGCAGCATCGATTTTTGATTTCATACCGCCAGTCCCAAGTTTTGAGCCTGCATCTCCTGCAAGAGAAGAAATTTCTTCCGTAACTTCAGGAAGAAAATAATATTTTTTTGCATCCGCATTTTTCTGAGGATTTTTGTCATATAACCCGTTCACATCCGTAAAGATCATAAGCATATCCGCCGAAACAAGCCCGCTTACTAAAGCTGACAGCATATCATTATCACCGAACGTTAGCTCCTCTAAAGAGATGGAATCATTTTCATTAATAATTGGAAGAGCGGAACGGTTTAATAATTCTCCTAACGTAGCGTAAGCATTACTATATTGTTCTTTTCTAGAAAAATCACTTCTCGTCAGCAAAAGTTGCGCAGTAACGATGCCATATTTACGGAATTCCTCCGTGTACGCCTGCATTAACAAACTTTGTCCGACAGCTGCTGCAGCCTGTTTCCCTTTAATCGTTACAGGTCTGCTAGGATATCCTAGCGCTGAAAAACCTGCAGCGACGGCTCCAGATGTAATTAACACAACCTCGTGCCCATCTTCTTTCAACCGAGCCAATGCGGCAACGTGATCTGAAAGCTGTTCTGTAGAGATGCCTCCATGACTATCTGCCAAGGAACTACTCCCAATCTTTACAACAATTCGTTGTTTTTTCACTTTTTTATCCCCCAAGTCTAAAATCAAAGTTTTTTTATAAATTACACTTCATTCACTTTGTAACTATATCTATTCTCATCAATGCTGCACTGAAGTATTTAAGAGCAAAATAAAAATGACCGCTTCGCCCTTAATAAAATAAAAAGGACGAAACGGTCATTGTTCCGCGGTACCACCTTAATTGATATACATAGATATCCACTTGGTGCCTATAACGCAGGCGAACGCCTAAACTTTCATTTAAGACTCAGGGATAGGTTCGATATATTCTATACGAGGAATCTTTCAGCCGGTGAATTCCACTCTCTTTCGCAAGAAGACATATGTACTAATTCCCTTCAACGATTTTCAATCTAATTTTTTTATATTATGCGATATAGTTCGATTCGGTGTCAAGAGGTATTTTTAAAAATAAATAGAGCCACAAGTTATTTGTATGAAATTATCGCCCTACTGAATGAAAATACAAAATGATATAAGTTTAACTCATATTCATAAACATAAAACCTTACATTATAGTGTATATATTTACATAATGTCGAATATAATTAATTTTTGTCTTTTAGTGTTGCAAAAAGGAATATATTCTCTTAGAATGTTTCTTTATATTGCACAGGGATGTTATTCTTATTCTAAGAAAATAATATCAAACCGATATAATTGATTATAAAAGGAGCAAGATTGAGTTATTATGGATAAACAAATTGGATTCATCGGTTGCGGAAATATGGGAATGGCTATGATTGGCGGAATGATAAACAAAAATATAGTGTCTTCAAATCAAATTATTTGTTCAGATTTAAACACTGCTAATTTAAAAAATGCTAGTGAAAAATATGGGCTAACTACAACTACCGACAACAATAAAGTAACTAAAAATGCTGATATTTTAATTTTATCAATCAAACCAGACCTATATTCATCAATAATTAATGAAATAAAAGAAGTAATCAAAAACGATGCTATCATCGTTACGATCGCTGCTGGAAAAAGTATTGAAAGTACTGAAAATGCCTTTAATAAAAAAGTAAAGGTTGTAAGAGTAATGCCTAATACTCCTGCTCTTGTTGGAGAAGGAATGTCTGCATTATGCCCTAATGAAATGGTGACAGAAAAAGATTTAGAAGATGTACTAAACATTTTCAATAGTTTTGGTCAAACAGAGATCGTAAGTGAAAAATTAATGGATGTTGTCACATCCGTAAGTGGTTCTTCACCAGCTTATGTATATATGATTATAGAAGCGATGGCAGATGCTGCTGTACTAGATGGTATGCCAAGAAATCAAGCATATAAATTCGCTGCTCAAGCTGTGTTAGGCTCTGCAAAAATGGTACTAGAAACAGGAATACATCCAGGTGAATTGAAAGATATGGTTTGTTCTCCTGGCGGAACGACAATAGAAGCTGTAGCAACATTAGAGGAAAAAGGATTACGAACAGCGATTATTTCAGCTATGCAGCGTTGTACGCAAAAGTCTGTTGAACTATCTGGTCAAACTAAAAAATAAAACTATAAAAGAGATTACGTTAGCTATGAATTCACATAATTTTAATTAAAAATTCACTACATGATAAACGGCCAAACTCATATAAAATTGAGCTTGGCCGTTCTACTTTTTAATTATATTAAAATAATTTGATTTGACTCTTCTTTAAAGGTTCTGTTTTATCCCTTACCTATTCCCTACTATGATTGTGTAATTTTATTAGAAACTAATAATTTTTCAATGCATTTCGGTAACATATCTAATAGTGTTTCAAATGCGTAGTTTACATCTAGACGTTCTGTCCATTGATGTGCATCTTTTCCTACCGGTCCCATATTTAATACTGGAACATCAAACTCTTCTAATTCCTGAAGCGGAATTGAATAGCCTTTATCCCATAATGGCATATTGTCTACAAGCGAACTCATTGAATCCAGTGGATACTGCAAGCCTACATAGCTTAAATCTGAAATCCCCCCAAAATAATTTTGGTTTTCAAATGTAATTTTATGATTGTAATGTGCATACTTTTCCATTTCTACAACTACCTCTTTTATTAAAGGATTGTTGCGTGAACTCACAGCTGGATAGTACGGCGGAGCGAAGAAAAGTACAATCATCGGTGCCTTTTCTTTACATAAAATCGCTAATTTATCTACTAAATCAATCGTTACCGCACGATCATCTTTATCTCCTCTATTTTTTATAATATTAGATTGAATATGATCTATTTTTTCTCGTCCATGTTGCTCAATTGCATATGTGATAAGCTCTTCATAAGTTAATACATTTACTTTGAGATTAGGTGGTATAAATGGATTATATTTAGAAAAACGATATGCATGTTTTTCATACGACTCTTCTATTTTCTCTGCTACTTTCGTTACTTTTTGACGTAACAATGAAACTACATCTGTCATTGATTTTTCTAATAAAAACAAATTAAATAATGTGACTGCACGATGCGGAATTTGTACAGAATAATCCTCTTTTAAGTCCCTTTGAAGTAAGTTAGTTGGTGGAGGACTCGCTTCCCCTTCTACAATATCACAAAGGTCTGTGTTTAACTCTAGTTCTGCTGTTATTAATGAAGCCATATAACTCCCATTTAACCCTGCAAAAGGTTCACCTACATGTGTCTCTTTTCCGTAGCAAAGAAAACCAGGTAACACTTTACCAATAGAGCCAGTGTAAATATACTTATTTTGGTCACCAGGATGTCTTGAAAACATAGGCTCTGAGTTTAAGACCGTTTTATAATCTAAATTATGCTCTCTTGCTAAATCTAATAGTCTCGGAACAGCGGCCCTCATCCCTACAGAATTCACTTCTTCATCTGGTACAGCCAATAAAAGAACATTCCCATCGAATCTTCCTTCACATGCTTGTTCAATCATTGCCATTTGTAATGCGAGGCCGCATTTCATGTCCATTGTTCCTCTACCAAACAGCCAATCTCCATGTTCTATATCTTCACGTACATGGTCTGGAAGTTCATCTTTATGAGAATAAAACATAGATGTTAACTTTTTAGGATTAAATGCATCTTCTTTCCACACTCCGTAATCTTGTACATCTACAACATCAAAGTGACTTACTAGAATTACAGTATTTTTTTTACTATCGCTTTTCTTTACTAGTGCTGTAACAAAATATCGTCCGTCCCCCGTCGGATTTTTTTGCACATGGTGCGGGTTTTCTTTGAAGTACTGTAAATCAGATAATTGCTCCACAACAAAGTCTGGCAATATCACTTCAGCCTCTGTACCTGTAATACTAGGAATTTCAACAAGACTGCTTAATAATTGAATCAATTGTTCTTTTGATTGCCACCTTGACATATAAATCCCCCTATTTTTCCGCATTATGAAAACGAATTCCAATATATGAATAAAAAATGACGACAGCTATCAAAATTATAGTTCTGATGTACTGCCGATTTTTATTGATATTTCATGAGCTGCTTGTTTTACCTTGCTAATAAGAAAAGATAGTCGATCATCATTAATACGATGACTAATTAACCCAACACTTAATGCTCCTACTACTTTATGATTAAATCCGATAATAGGTGCAGCTACTGAAGCTGTCCCTTCTGTTTTTTCACCATAACTGACAGCATATCCTTCATTTTTTATTTGCTTTATTTGATTAAGAAGAATTTGCTTTTGTTCTGGTAATGAAGGAAGTAAATACTCTACAATATGTTCCATTTCATTCGTTTTCATATTGGCAAGCATCGTTTTATTTGCAGCACCAATTGAAAGTGGAATTTGTTCTCCTAGATTATCGATAACCCGAATTTTTAAAGGACTATCAATTCTTTCAATGATAATAGAATGCGTTCCGTTTGGAATATTCAAATAGACACTTTCTTCCACTTCAGCAGCCAAACGTTTCATCACTTCTCTTGCAACAGATCTATAGTCTACCTTCTCCAATTGACGTAACCCTATTTCCATCCACATTGGTCCAATTTTGTACTGTTTTGTCTCTGTAATTTGTGTAACTAACCCATGCTCCATTAGAGAGTTAAGTAATCTATGTACTGTACTAACCGGGAGATGTGTTCCATCAGCTATATCAGAAATAGCCCAATACTCTTTTTCATTTGTAGAATTCAATAATTTAATAATACTTATCGCTCGATCAATGGACTGTACCATAACTCGCCTCAACTTTACTCGTAATATGTTAGTACGCTTAATTAACTATCAATTTAGCAAACATTCGAAATGAAATCAATCTATTTATTTAATTTTCTAACAATAAAAACATATCACTAACAATGAATTGAAAACGCAAACAAAAAAATATTGACTTTTCTTTTTAATTGTCTGAAAATTATAACAAGATTTCACATCACGGAATACATTCCATAATACGGAAAAACATCAAACTTTATTCTATCAACTACGAAAGTGAGGAAAACAATGGCGCAAGTAAACAATACAAACAATGAATTAAAACGTACGATGAAAAGTAGACATTTATTCATGATTGCACTCGGTGGTGTGATTGGAACGGGGTTATTTAACGGATCTGGCTTTATAATAAGTCAAGCTGGACCTGGTGGATCCGTACTTGCCTTTATGGCTGGTGGATTATTAATGTATTTCGTTATGCTATGTCTTGGTGAACTCGCTGTAGCCATGCCTGTTTCGGGTTCTTTCCAGGAATATGCCACTAAATTCATCAATCCTGCAACTGGCTTTACAATCGGATGGTTGTATTGGTTAAGCTGGGCGAATACGACCGGTCTTGAATTTACAACTGCTGGTATTACAATGCAGCGCTGGTTTCCTGATATTCCTGTTTGGGTTTGGTGTTTAATATTTGGCGTTACAATCTTTACTATTAACGCATTATCTGCTCGTAGTTATGCAGAAACAGAATTTTGGTTTTCAAGTATAAAAGTATCTGCCATTATAGCTTTTATAATTCTTGGTGGCGCCGCTATGTTCGGCTTTATTGATTTAAAAGGCGACGAACCAGCTCCACTTCTTTCAAATTTCGTAAATCATGGTGGTTTATTTCCGAATGGACTTGCAGCTATTCTATTAACAATGGTTACAGTCAATTATTCCTTCCAAGGTACAGAGCTTGTCGGAATTGCAGCAGGTGAAAGTGAAGATCCAGCAAAAACTTTACCTCGTTCTATTAGAAATATTATATGGCGCACAATGTTTTTCTTCGTCTTAGCAATCTTTGTTCTTGTTGCTTTAATTCCTTGGGAAGAAGCAGGACTCACAAAGAGCCCATTCGTTGCTGTTTTTGATAATATCGGTATTCCATATGCAGCTGATATTATGAACTTTGTTATTCTTACTGCTGTTCTTTCTGTTGCAAACTCAGGACTATACGCTGCTACTCGCATGCTTTGGTCTTTATCAAAAAACGAAATGGCTCCAGCATTTTTAAAGAAATTATCATCACGTGGGATTCCTCTCAACGCTTTAATCATGACAATAGCTATTTCTGCTTTTTCTCTTTTAACAAGCGTCGTAGCTGCTGAAACGGTTTACTTATGGTTAATTTCCATTTCTGGAGTCATAACAATTATTGTTTGGATGTCAATTTGTGTTTCTCAATTCTTTTTCCGCAAACACTATTTAGCTGAAGGTGGAAAATTAGACGATTTGAAGTTCAGAACTCCACTCTATCCCCTTGTACCAATTCTTGGTTTTGGATTGTATGGCATTATATTAGTAAGTCTTATCTTTATCCCAGATCAAAGACTAGGCATTTATTGTACTGTACCATTTATCATCTTTTGCTATACCTACTATCACTTTAAAGTTAAGAAAAGAATTGCAACTAACACTCAAAGTGAAACTAAAATTAGCGAAACTTCGTAATATTGTACGATACAAAAAAGACAACACGTGGCGTTTCACTTCATGTGTTGTCTTTTTTTATTATTTAAATATGAGTTCACCTGAATTTAATGGATTTTTCTCTTCTCCTACAAAAGTAGTAAAATTTTCATTTGAACTTGCTACCTCAGTTGGATTTATCGTATTTCAATTTCGATATAATAATAAATAGGTATATCAGATATAGCTGTACATTATTAGAATTACATTCATTACTCAACTGGTAGTTACCAAGAAAGAAAGGAATGATCATAATGATACAGAACATATACGAGACTCATTTACATGTAAGAAATTTAGAAAAAGCGATAAATTTCTATCAAAACAAGCTAGGATTAACGTTAGCAAGAAAACTCTCCAAAAGAAGAGTGGCTTTCTTTTGGGTCGGAGAAAATAAAAAACAAATGCTTGGACTATGGGAAGTAAATAATATCGAAGACTTTGAGCTGAGACATTTTGCTTTTGGTGTAAATTTAGAGTTTTTAATGACTTCTAAAGCGTGGTTAGAGGAGCGTGGAATAGAAGTGATAGGAAGTCAAGGAAAAGGAAATCAAGAGCCAATTGTCCAAAGGTGGATGCCCGCTGCAAGTGTATACTTTCTAGATTGTGATAGAAATAAATTAGAATTCATTTCTATGTTACATGACAATCCAGATGAATTAGAATATGCATCCTATTTAAGTGTATGGAATGCGGAACACCAAGAAAAATGAATGAAATTTCCGTTCAAGTCTTTTCTAATTTTTTAGATATACTGTTGTACGATCCCCCTTTTGCTATTAATTTTCGTCGGATTTATGAACAGTTATCGTAATGGAAAATTCATGATAACTCCAATTGTTAACATAATGCATTTATTTTCATCTTGTATTTGTACTTACGTACTAGCAATTCCTAATCTGCTTCCATTACAATTTGAAACATTTAATTTTTCTTCTTATCTGGCATCTAATCTTTAAACAAAAACTCCCCTTAAATCGAAAATGATTAAGGGGAATTTTATATACGATGCAATTATAGTTCAGATTTCACCCGAACAGAAACATTATTTTTAATTATATTTTTGACATCTTTAAAGCTAACAAAATTGTTACTTTTCTCATCCCAAAGACGGAAACGGAGTGAACGCAAGCTTGTAGCAAGCGTAATTGTTGGTACATTTTTTAAAGGAAGGGTATTGTTGTGTGCCTCTTCTAGTTTATAGTTAGGTACTCTTGGACTTAAATGGTGAACATGATGAAATCCAATATTACCCGTTAGAAATTGCAAAATTTTTGGAAGTTTATAAAAAGAACTTCCCTCCACTGCCGCTTTCACATATTCCCATTCTTTATCTTCTTCAAAATAAGAATCCTCGAATGTGTGCTGTACGTAAAACAGCCAAATCCCTATTGAACCTGCTATTAAAAATATAGAACCATGTACTAAAAGAAACGATTGCCATCCAATTGCCCAGCAAAGCATTCCTACAATAGCAACGATTAAAATATTCGTTAAATAAGTGTTCATACGTTCTTTTTTTCTAGCACCTTTTCGGTTAAATCTATTTTTAAGCAAGAAAACATAAATCGGGCCTAACCCAAACATAACGAATGGATTGCGATATAAACGATATGCTAAACGGAGTCTAAATGGTGCTGCTACATATTCATCTACTGTAAGCGTCCAAATATCCCCTGTACCCCTCTTATCCAAATTACCACTCGTAGCGTGGTGAATAGAATGCTCATGCCCCCACTGATCAAATGGGAATAATGTTAAAACACCCATACACGTTCCAACTATTCTATTTGCACGTCGACTTTTAAAGAATGAATAATGGGTACAATCATGAAAAATAATGAAAATCCTTGTCATAAATCCAGCGGCTAACAGTGCTGGAACTAATGTTAACCAATAAGAAACTGACAAACTTTTATAAGCAAGGTACCATAAAATAATAAATGGCACGATTGTGTTGATCAGTTGCCAAACACTTTTTTTAATCGTTGATTTTTCAAAAGGAGCAACTTGTTTTTTTAAATTTTTAGTATTTTCTAAGGTCATTGTTCTAATTCCTTTCCTTTTTGTTGCTAATTCATATTATAGCACACTATTAGTATCAGGTGTTAAAAGTAGCTATAATAAATATTTTATACTATGAAAATCTCTTTTTTCTTACTCATTACTTACAAATTTCTTACGTCCAAAATAGCTTCTATAATTGGACAGACGGAGCATTTTATGTATCAAAGAAACTTCATATTTTTCCAATAAGTACATAAAAAACAGCGAGTTTTTTCACAAGAAGAAAAAAGCTGCAATCAGTCAGTTTCACCGACTTATCGCAGCTTCTCTTCTTTTTACCTTATTTTATCGATGAAGCCAAACTGCACCTGCAGACTTGTCTTCAGCTTGGCCTACCACTTCAAACTTCAGTCCTAGCTTCGGTAACTTACGTCCTGCATCAGGAATAACGCTGTTGATGTATTGCTTAGAATCATCAAATTTTGCTACTCCTGGTAATCCTTTATAATCAAAGATACCGCGTGTTGGTGAATTTACTTTCCATGCTGGTGTTTGATCAAATGAGAATGCCGCATCGGCAATTTGATAACGCGTACTGCTCTTCACAGTAGGTTGTCCGTTTAATGTCCCTACAATTGCCTCTGGATGAGAATCTACTACTCCTAAGAACCCTTCACCTGGATGAACGCCTACCCAGTTATCTGTAAAGCTTTGATCCGCATACCATACAACCATTCCTGTATTAAATACTGGGCCACGTGCATATTGTAACGCAGTGTCAGAACCAGCGTAATTTCTCCACTCTACATAGTAATTATGTTTTTTCTGTTCAAATCCGTTAGACACAGTAAAGCCTTTTAACGTCATTGCGGGCTGACCTTCTGCATCATCAGAGAAAACAACTTTTCCATCTACAGTTAAGGCTGCATTATCTAACGCAAATCCTTTATAAGCTACTGCAATATCTGTTAAGTACTCAAATTGCAGTTTTACTTTTTTTCCTTTGAATTGGCTTAAATCGTATGATTTATCAACCCACTTACCATCAGTTGTATCCGCGCCGCCTTTTATATCTTTTTCGCCCATTCTATCAATGCGTGTCTTCGTTCCATCTTCTGCAATCGCATATACGTCAAGGAAATCATACTTCGCTTCAAGTTCGTAAAATGCCTTATAATCGAACTTAGCATCCTTTGCATTTGTTAAGTCAAATACTGGTGTCTCAAGTGTTGTATGAATGTCATTTCCTTTTGTACTGTAATAGAACTTCTTACCAAACGCTGATTCAATATTTTTTATATCTTTGTCCGGCAAGTTAACACGAACAATTCCAGGTCGTTTAGATTTTGTAGTACTTTGATCTACATATGTTGCAACACCGATTCCTTTGCTAAGTTTGTCATAATCTACTTCAAGAATATTCGCCCAGTTCCCCTTCATATTCTTTTGGAAAAACTCTTTATTTTGTGGCGAGAAACTCGTTGGCTCTGTTCCTGCAATTTTTCCAGCCCAGCTACCACCACTCATAATAGACCATGACTCAACAGGTTCACCTTGTCCTGAGTACTTTGTATCATATTCATCTGGTAAGCCTAAATCATGGCCATACTCATGTGCAAACACACCAACTGCTCCGTCTTCAGGCTCGATTGTATAATCATATGCAGCCATCTTTCCGCCCCAGTTCGAAACAGAAGATTTCGTGCCATCAATTGCATATGGTTTTGAACCTAGTTTTGAACGATGTGACCAAATCGCATCATCTTTCAATTTACCGCCGCCAGCTTCTTGACCAACGCCAGCATGTACAACCATTAAATGATCAATAATGCCATCTGGCTCATTTTTATTTCCATCACCATCTTGATCGTATTGATCAAATTGGTCATAGTCTGCTAAATTGATTCCTTTTGCTACCGCTGCTTTTAATGCTTCTTTCACAAAATCTTTTGGTCCTAAAGGCCCCTTGTTATCATGCCCAGTACCCGCATCAGCACCATAATCTGATGCTTTTCCTGGAACAGTAAGCCATTCTGTTACAGTCCCATCAACTGTATAGCTACCACCAGATTGTTCTTCATAATATTGCTTAAATGTGTTAATTTTCGATCCATCAAATAAAGTAAATGGTTCATCACCAAATAACATTTTTTGATAATGTTCACGATTAAAGTCCTTAGAATACATGTATCCTGGCTCTTGATCAATATTGTTATGCTTAAAATCGCTAAATTCTACAAGTAAAACAAGTACTTTATCTTTTCGAACAGCTCCATTGTATTCTTCTTGCTTCGCTGATGTAGTAGGTACTTTTCCATTTAATTTCCCAGGGTTCAATGCTGCACCTTGTCCAGCTACTGGGCCTACTTCAGGCTGCTGCGCCTGTTCATTTTCCCTCATTTTTGCATCTTTTACTTTTTTCATAAAGTCAGAGGCTTCTTGCGTAAGACTATCTCCTGTTAAGATTTCTTTCCCAGGGTTTTCCCCTTTCTTTTTCTCAACATATTTTTCGACAGCCTTTGAAGTCTCAGCTTGTGATGCAGATTGATCAATTACCCCCCGTTGTTTTAGCGCTTCAGCCAAACGCTCCTCCGGTATTAAGTGCTCATCTATTGGTAGAGATGATGTTGGTGTCTCAGCATACGCTGCGTGACCTCCAAAAGCAAACGTACTACTTAGTACTGCTGCTGTTGTTAATACCGCTAATGGTTTTAATTTCTTTTTCTTTTTCAATGTATTTCCTCCCCAGTGTCTGCAAATTATCGTTTTTTGCCGATAACAACATAATATTCGTTATAATACGAATATTCAATCTTTTTCAACAAATAAAATGTTGAGAAATATTTTTTTATGCAGGGTGAAATACATAAGATATAAAAACAAACAGACTCTCCTATAAATAACAGTGAACTTTTATATGTTCTTAGTTACAATCAAAATCCAGTAAATCTGGGATTCATACTTTTTTAATAAAAATAAGAATTAAATATTTTCTATACTATTTAATCTATGGATTACCATATTACTCACTATTCTCATTATTACAAGCTAATAGTGGTTCGTACATCATTATAGCGTGATTCTCTGTTACATATTGATCTTCTATTAACTGTTTCTGTTGATTATATACTTTACGTTGAATCACATTATGTCGTATATAACCGCCCCAGTATGCAGGTTGAATTGAGTGTTCTTTCTCATACACTTCATATTGATAAAGTTGCGGATAGACTGTTCTCCATTCACCAACTAAATGTTCATCTGTCATATAAAGGTGAAGTTGATACGGTTGGTCCGTTTCATTTTTAATTTGTAAATCCAAATAGTTATAGGAACAAGTCGCCCCACTCCCAAACGGTTGATTTCGCCTAGAGTCAGGAAAGACATCAAAGCTATGACGATATCGTTCTGTTACTGTCAGTGGTGTATGTAAAGTCATCCAATATATTAAATTCGAAAGCTGACAAAGACCTCCTCCAATACCTGTTTGAAAAGATCCGTAATGTAATACCATACCTTCTACATACCCTTTTTTCCTCGTTGGCTTACCTATTAAACGCCAGTAAGAAAATGTTTCTCCCGGTCTAATGACGATACCATTTAGTTTTTTAACAGCAATTTTCAAATTAACAACCTTATTCTGTTGATACCACATATCTACATCTTTTAGCTTACGAAGTAATATCGTTTGGTGCTGAATTGCTGTACAAGGTAGCTTTTCTTGTTGGAACCTTTTTGCATATGTTTTTCCGTCTGCCAACCACTGAATGTACCTCTTTGTAGAGTAATACCACTTCCCTAGCATAATGCGATACTTAGACCGCTGTTTAGGACGTAAGTGCACTATATTCATTTTATTCCCTCTCTCTTTCTTCAAGTAAATTCTAATATATTTCTAATTCAATAAACTACAGTTTTCTTAGCTGCATAATAATTTCCGCAAAAAAACAATAAATTTACTCTAGTGGAGATTTTATTTTGATGATTGCTTTATAATTATATAAAACTGAGCTTCAATACAATAAATTGAAATAAACATATTATAAATATAACGGATAACCTTAAATAAAAAATAATGAACATTAAAGAAATTCTAAAGTATTAATATATTTTTCGTAAATATTAATTGATAACTCATTAGACTTTACTATATGTATAACTTCTTATTCTACAAAACGAAATTTTTTAATGTAAGAAAAAAATATAATTTCCCTTTAACATTTATACAAGTCTCATATAGAAAAATTCACAAAACAATTCGAACACTTATATTTAGAATAAACACAAAAAATTGCCACCAGTTAACTTAACTGGTTGGCAATTTTTTAACGAGAATGCTTTACAAATAGTTGAATTGCTTCTTCTGGTACATAGCACTTTCCATTACTCTCTACAATAATACTTCTTAATTCATACCCTTTACCATTGATACGAATTATATTTTTGTTACCAAATAATTGTGCTTCTACTTTATTATGTTTTACTACGAGTAACGGGTTTGCTCCTTCGGTTTTGTCGGCTGTTACAGTTGCACCGATTTTCTTAAAGGCTTGTTCACTCTCTAAAAATATTTTATTCGTTACTTCTTCTAAGTTAAAGCCCATCGCTTTCGCCATCGTCTTCGCAATGTCTGTATTTTGGATTAAGCCTTCTGGTTTTTGAGGTCCATAAGAATGTAAGAATACATCCTCACCTGTATGTCCTCCTGTCGTAAAGCCGATATTTGCACGATTAGCCAATAATGTAGTAAGAATTCGTCCTACATCCATTTTCTTTTTTGCCACTTTTAATTTTTCTTTTTCATCATGAGTTAGATTATCCAAACCGTATAGTTTAGCTACATCTTCTACATTTGATAAATCAGATTTCAGTTTATTTATAGTTCCTTCAAGTGTCATTTTCGCCTTTTTCAATGGATCAATGTATGCAGAAACCGGTGTAGTATTGTATCCTTTTGTCGTATTCCTATTCCCTATAGAGATGCCGCTGTTACCATGATCAGTTAAAGCGATGAGCATCGTATCCCCATCTTTCTTCGCAAATTGTAACGCCTTTGCTACCGCTTCATCAAATGCCAATACATCACTAATCATCCCAATTGGATCATTAGCATGAGCTGCCCAATCAGGCTTACTACCTTCTACGAATAAAAAGAAGCCATCTTTATCTTTTGATAATGTTTGAATTGCTTTTTCTGTCATTTGAGAAAGTGTTGGTTGTTCTGGATTTGTTGCTATACGATCCATATCAAACGCAAGAGCATGATGTGAGAAAGAGCCCCAAATTTTATTAGATTTGGAGTTCAATAACGCATCTTTCGTTTCAACGAAATCGTATCCTTTGTCTTGAATCACCTTTACTAAATTTTCACCATCTTTTCGGATTCCATTACTTTTTATAGGTAGCAGCGCCGCTTTTCCCCCGCCTAATACGACATCTATATTTTGATATACTTGCTGCTTCGCAATTACATCAAAATGTTTGCGATTGACATGGTGAGCAGAGAATCCGGCCGGAGTAGCATGCTGAATTTCAGATGTAGCAACAATGCCAGTTGCACGACCAGTACATTTTGCTCCTTCTAATACGTTTGCGACCGGCCGTAACTTTTCTTCTTCTTTTATTGGCTGTAAGCTAGGCGAACTTACAATAGAAGGTAATACACCTACATATCCTGAATTCGATTTATTTCCAGTTGCTAAAGCTGTTGCTGCTGGCGCTGAGTCTGTAATAGCTGATTCCGCCGAAAACGTACGAACACCTCCTGTTACAATTTGATCTAACGTAAGCGGTGCCCCTTTATACCAGCGAGCCAATGTTGTCGCCGTTGAACTCGTTCCGTCCATAACCATCATAATTATATTTTTAGGCTGGTGTTCTACTTTTTTCACCTTAGCTTTGGCCGCATGATAATTCATCATACTTTCCGTACTTAATACGCTTACTATTATAGCTCCCACCAATAGTAACTTTTTCATCTTCACACCATAATTCAACATGATTGTTCCTCCATAAACTTTGCATTCATTTCAATACACCTTATTTCCTTTTCCATACCAAAACCTACATATGTTTTATTAGTTCCCAATTCTCATAAAGCTAACAATAGTTACTTTCTCTTTCTTTAATTAAATATCGATATGTATCATTTATCTTATAAAAAAGATTTAACATCCTTTTCATTAATTACTTGTTTAACAATAAATCCTCGATTAAAAGAAATAAAAATTTATTGTTAAACAATAAATTTCATGTTAAATTAATAAGATATTAAATAAATGAGGTGCTTTTTATGAAACAAGGATCCACACTCTTTTTAAAGACCGTTGTAATTCTAATCGGAATCCCCGTTCTTGCTATGTGCATTTTTTTAGTCCCTAAAATAGGAAATTTTGCCGCAGAATTATATCCAGATATTGCATATATTAAATATCTTGTATTTATCAATTTATACGCAACAGCAATACCTTATTACTTCGCACTGTACCAAACATTTAAGCTTTTAAACTATATTGATAAAAATAACGCATTCTCAGAGCTATCTGTTCAAGCTTTAAAAAATATTAAGTACAGCGCATTGGCAATTAGTGTATTATATGTATTAGGTATGCCACTTTTTTATCTCGTGGCAGAGAGAGATGATGCCCCTGGCATTATTATTATCGGAATGATTATGATTTTTTCTTCAATGGTAATCGCGGTCTTTGCTGCCGTTCTCCAAAGACTATTAAAAGATGCTATAGATATAAAATCAGAAAATGATTTAACGGTCTGAGGTGAATAATATGGCAATTATTATTAATATTGATGTAATGTTAGCAAAAAGAAAAATGAGTGTAACAGAACTTTCGGAGAAGGTTGGAATTACAATGGCTAACCTTTCTATCTTGAAAAATGGAAAAGCAAAAGCAGTCCGTTTTTCAACTTTAGAAGCAATATGTAAAGCATTAGAATGCCAACCGGGTGATATTTTAGAATATCAACCTGAAGATACCAAGTAAAAAGAGTCCTTCATACGAGAAGGACTCTTTTTATTACACATTACGGCGCAAAACTAATTTGACCAGTAAACAATAGGATAATTGCTATGATCCAAAATATAAAAAATGATGAGGACAGTATTAATGAAAGAATAGCAATTCCCTTCTTCTCTGTTCTTTTCGTCATTGTGATTATTGAAAGCATGATACCTACACCTGTCAGGGCAATTGTAATATAATCTCCAACTATATTACCTGCATTGGCTATCCTTGTTGGCGTTATAAAAACGAATAGAAAACACAAAATGCCGATGAGTAAAGATACATAACTTATTATACTATACTTCTTTTTAGGAACTATTTCAGTTTTCATACTAACCCCACCCCTTCTATATAGCTATGAGTTCATATTAACATGAATAACCATAATTTGGTTAAAATAAACTGACCACTTCCTTATTAAAGATGGACGATTATCCTTTAATCTCTAGTAATTATTATATACAGAAAATAAAGTGAAACTTTAATCAGTGGAGGTTTTGTTCACCCTCCACTGATTATTAGTTGAAGCAATCAGGCTGCCCGTTATTGCGGAATAAAATGAAAGAGTTCTAAAAAATAAAGACTGTACCTTTAAAATGAAAGATTCAGTCTTTATTAATAACTTTTTTTATAAAGAAAACTCTCTATCACTCACTATCTTAAAAAACTCCGAGTAATGTGATAAAGAATAATCCGCTACATCACAATCAGCTTGAAACATACATGTTGAAATACCTAATTCTTTTGCAGGTAATAAATCTAATTCTCTATCTCCAATAGCTAAATCAATATTATGTTTTTTATGTAAATGATTATAAGCTAAAGAGTTGGGCTTTCGTGGAAAGCCATCGTCAATTGTAATCATATCTACAAAGTATTTTTCCCAGCCGTAATATTTTAAAATGTCCATAACCCCTGTCCTATGTTTATGGGTCATAATCACATTTTTATCTGCAAATTTCAAAACCTCTTCGACACCTGCAAAAGGTTTCATATCTTTTGGCGTGAATTTCTCCTTCAAAACTTTAATCTTTTCTTCCTGCTCGCATGAAATATTATAATACTGAATTGCATGAGAGTATGATATTTTTAAGTTGTTGTATATTTCTTGTTTTTCTACTAAGTCACCTAATATTTCAGAAAGCATCATTGTATATGCAGGATACGTATCAAATAACGTCCCATCAAAATCCCATAAAATATTCATTCTATTCACCTTCTATTTTCAAATCATTCAATGACTAAATCCGCCCTATCCCTCGGCAATTCCGTTTCTAAGTAATAATCCTCTGCTTTCCAATACCTGTTTTCAAATTTTGAAAGGTTTTTCTGTGTCTCCTCACTCTCACGTAGAAACCTTGTCTCTCTTGGACAGTCCAAATAGACCATATAATGAAAGAAATCTCTCCATTCTTTTCGCTGCAGAAAAACTCCTTCAATAACAATTACCCCTACAATAGGAATCTGTACTTTTTCCATTTCACATATATCTGTTTCTTCATGAAAGAAAGGTAATTTCAATTTTGTTTCATGTTGTAGCTTTTGAAAAAATTTCTGCCTTAGCCATTCAATGTCCCATTGTAAATAATAATACTCGTACCATTCTTCATATCCAGTATGATATCGTTTATTACGCTCCACTATGTGATCATCAATATGGAAAATATGAAACGGAATGCCTTCTTGTTTCATATTTTCTTTTAAATTGGTTACGAATGTTGTTTTTCCAGATCGACTTAAACCATCTATACCTAAAATGAATCTATTTTCCCTATGCTTCTTCATAATCGTTATAAGTTCGTTTGTGCTCATTACTTCTTCCACTCTTCTTTTAATAAAGAATATAAAATAGTATTATGAGCAACTCCATTTTGAATCATATGTTTTCGAAGTAATCCTTCTTCTTGAAATCCTGCTTTTATTAACAATTTTTGAGAAGCTTTATTTTCTACATATACAACCGCTGCGATTCTTATTAGTTGCAGCATTTCAAATCCGTAAGCTAAAATCGCTTGTAATGCTTCCGATGCATATCCTTGTCCCCAATATGTATCATCTAATTCATAACCAATTTCAGCTCGTTTATGATTATTATTAATTAAATGAAATCCGCACGTTCCGATTAATTGGCCCGTCCCTTTTTTCTCGATTCCCCAGCGAAATACACTGCCCTCTTCATAACGATTTTTAAACGTTTGAATCGTTGTTTTCGCTTGCTCAATATTTTCAAAAGAATCCATTCCGAAATAACGTATAACTGATTCTTTCGAAAAATATTGGAACATCGTTTCTGCATCTAATAGTGTAAGTTCTCTTAAGAGTAAACGTTCTGTTTCTAGTTTTGGAAATCCCATCTCTCTTTCTCCCTCTATTCTAATGAACTGCAAATTTCAATATAATTTCCATCTGGATCAGCAATGTAGGCAATTGTTTGTCCCCACGGTTTTACAATCGGTTCAACTAAAATCTTGATTCCTTGTTCTCTAAATTGCTCAATCGTTTCTTGTACATTCTCAACAACGAATCCTAATTCGAAATGAGAAGACTTTAATTCACCTTCTGTAAGCGGTAGTCCTGTTAATTCTTTCACATCTTGCCGCGTATTCATCGCTAAAATGGTAGTTCCAGTATTAAATTCAATATATGTACCGTGCTCTGCTTTTATAGGTAACTGTAAAATATCTTTATAGAATTTTAAACATTCCTCAAACTTTTCTACATATAAAATAATGTACTTCATTTTCAAATCCATTTTACATCCCCCTTTGTATCTATCCCTAAAATTTCGACAAAAGTCTCACAAAAACCTTGTTCCTTGTAGTAATGAGCAAAAAAAATGAGGCCGATTTCTCGGCCCCCCAGCTTATTGGCATAAAACAGGAGATTTGGTTTGGACATAACCAGTTCGTACTTTTATTATATTTTATTTTTTCTGAATTTTAAATACATTAAACACCTATTTATATTGAGAAAGTTTTTTGCTTGCATAAAATTAAAGATTTTAAGAAATGATACAAATGGAGGTGTATACATATGGAACCAATGCTATGTCCAAGCTGTAAAACGAACCGTACTCGCTTTAATATTCTTGAGCAACAAGTAAAACCAGTCAAAATAAATCCACAAACTGGTCAAGTAGAAGAAGAATACACAAATGAAACGATGAATGCTTTTCATATGGCCTATCAAGGACCTACATACCGTGTCCAATGTGCTGTATGCGGACTTGTTGAAAACCCTGAACAATTTATTAAACCTGCGCAAAATCAGTCTTTCTAATAAAAACATGATTATCCCTTATAGAAATAGATTTTTCTATAAGGGATTTTTTCGTTTAATACGGTAAAAAAACGTATTTCTTCCTTATTATATATTAAACTTCGCACTCTTTTGTTAATATTCAAAAAAGGACAATACATCAAGTAATATTAATATTTAGGATTTCGGATCATTTTAACTAGTGGTTTATTATTAAGAATCATTTCTTATTCATTTATGATTTTTATTTGGTTATAAGATTTTATAATACTTAACTAATAGTTCTACACCTTAGTTGCATAGTTTTTATTATATAAAAAAGAGTGAGCAAATTACGTTTATATAGAAACAAAAGAAGTTAATCCCGGTATTTCCCTCTCATCAACTGCTTTTAAACTCCACTCTTTATTATAATATTTCACTTTTTAATTTTTTGATTTTCCAAGAGAGTCTTATAAAAAAGTACATCCACATACAACCTGAAAGACCTGTCGTAACTTTCGCCCACATTGACAATCTTGATTCCATCGGGCTTAAAAATAGGTTATACATTGATGGTAATATACTTGCTGATATAATAACAAGGAATAGCAATAATTCATTTAGTTTTTGTATCCTCGTCTCTTTTTCTGAGTAAATATCAGGCAATTCATTAACCTCTTCTACCTCTTTACAAAAATAATTCCATCTTGTGAAACTTGTTACGCGTTTCCAACCTGACATTTCGTATATTTCGAAATACTCTTGTTGTTGTTCTTTCGAATCTCTATAAACTAATCTAAAATCAGCTTTGTATATTACATCTTTTGGCTCAGTTTTCTGAAACGTATACATTAAATTATATTTTTGTAATGCCCAACCTTGCTGATGCATCTTTCGTAAAAAAGCTTCTTCTTTTTCTAAATTCCATGCCGTAAAAAATTTAAATACCCTTTTTGTCTCCATCTTCCATTCACTCCCCTAATATACTGTTTCCATTCTTTACAGACCGCTGTAATCTGTTGTACTCCAGTTCCAGTACTTCTCTCCCAAACGGCGTTAACTCATAGCACTTCTTTCTATCTGTAGAGGCAACTTCAACAATTAATTTTTCTTTAAGTAATTTCGTCGTATTCCCGTATAAAGTACCAGGACCGAGCTTTACTTCCCCATTTGTCATCTCTTCTACCATTTGCATAATTCCATATCCGTGCATTGGTTTCACTAGTGATAACAATATGTAATATGTCGCCTCAGTTAACGGAATATATTTTTGCGCCTTCCCATTCATTATAACTACCTCCGATACATCGCCTTATGATATATCGACTTACGATACATCGTATATCGATATTGTATAATCATATTCCAAAATATGCAAGAGTAATTTAATAATTAAATATCCATTTCTTTGAATTAAAAAACCATACAAATTTTCTGAATAATTTGTTAAAATATAGAAATATTAGCTCTTTTATAATGAAAGGAATGGTACATATGATAAATAAATTGAAAGAAAACATCGGATCTGTGTTTGTTGGGAAAGAAAATGTTATTGATCTACTGCTCGTTTCACTTCTTGCTGATGGACATGCACTACTCGAAGACGTGCCTGGTACTGGGAAAACGTTACTGGCGAAAACCATTTCCAAAAGTATTGGTGGTAGTTTTTCTCGCGTTCAATTCACCCCCGATGTACTTCCAAGTGATATAACAGGTATTGAATACTTCAACCCAAAAACAAGCGAATTCGAATTAAGAATTGGACCAGTTATGACAAACATTTTGCTGGCAGATGAAATTAACCGTGCAATGCCGAGAACGCAGTCGAGTTTGTTAGAAGCGATGGAAGAACGACAAGTGACGCTCGAAAAACAATCTACGCCTCTGCCGAAACCGTTCTTTGTTATTGCGACGCAAAACCCAATTGAATCACAAGGGACTTTCCCTCTTCCAGATGCACAGCTTGATCGCTTTTTAATGACGATTTCAATCGGTTATCCTACTCCTGAAGATGAGCTACAAATGATGCGACGTTTTCGGAACGATTTACCATTAGAAAGTGTCACATCTGTCATCTCATTAGAAGATATTTTAGAATCTCAAAAACGAGTAAAAGAAATATTTGTTTCGGAACCGTTAGAACATTACATTATTAAACTTGCTCATGCTACAAGAAATCATGATTATATCGCTAACGGTGTAAGCCCACGTGCCACATTAGCTTTAGTACGTGCTGTTCAAGCTTTAGCCTTTTTACATGGGAGAGAATATTGCACACCAGAAGATATACAATTGTTAGTTCCTTCTGTTTGGAATCACCGTATCGTCTTATCAATGGAAGGTGCATTACGTACGACAAAAAATGATATTATGAAAAGTATTTTAAAAGAAGTTGACGTACCTGTGGAGATTGAGCAAGCATGAATGGACAGCGTGTTGTAACTGTGCCTTTATTTTTTCAACTCCATATTATTCAACTAACCGTTCCAATCGCGTTACTTTTCACATTCTTTTTCCCGCAACGAATGCTTATGTTTCTCTTTTTCTTCTATTATATATTTGCGATTTTTATTTATAAATATGTCGCTTTCATAGAGAAGAAGTTTCAAATCATAAATGAGAAACAAACTACACGGCTTTTTCCTGAGGAATCTGGACAGTTTTTTATTCATTTAAAAAATGGAGCCAGCATACCGCTCGTTAATGCTGTTTGTTACTTTCATTTAAATTCGTCCCTTATACCGCATAAAGAGCAAGGCATTGAACAAATATCAAAAACATTATTCTCTTTCCCATTTTCACAACCTGCAAATTCGGCACAAAAATGGGGTTTAACATTAACCGCAACGAAGCGTGGTGTGTTTCAAATTGAACAGTTTGAATGTGTATTAAAAGATCCATTTCATCTATTAACTGTACATTTACCTGTTTTTGATAAATTAAGGACTGAAATTATTGTGTATCCTTCTCCTAAAGAAGTAGCAGGTTTGCAAGAACTTCAGCAACTTTTGAATGGATTTTATCGAACGAATTTTTCTTTTTACAATGATGAAACATCTATTATCGGTGTAAAGCGATATGAGCGTGAGTCTTTCCGCTCTATTCATTGGAAGGCATCTGCTAAAATGCAACAATTACAAGCGAAGCAATATGAACCTGTAAAAAATTATAGTTGGACGATTTGTCTTTCTTTAGCTGCCGATCGTGGATTTGGTTGGAAAGATAATGTAGAAGAACTTATTTCATATGCAACATACATTTTCCAGTACACAACGAAGCACCACATTCCGTTTGAATTGTTTATTAGTGTATTAGCAGAAGGCGGTGCATTACATGTACCGTTAAATGAAGGACAAACACAATATGCAAAAGCTTTAGAAGAATTAGCCCGTATTTCAGATGATAGTACGTTACTTCCGAAACAAGGATTCCTTCATTATGTAAAGAGAAAGAGAGAACGATCGTCTACAATGATATACATTGGTTTACAAAGAAATGAACTCCCTCTTCTCTCGCAGCCAACGTTTCTCATTACTAGTGAAGGGATGGTGGAACCAGTTGAAAACTTGGCTATATCACATTCATGATTTCATTCTGCTCCTCCTGCTTTCATTATTAACAGAAAGAGATGAACTAATTAGTATTGCAATATTTTTAACAACAGGCTATATTGGAGTATTTCTTATTCATAAATTTATGCAGAAAAAAACAACAGGATTTGTAATACTTTTAGTTCTTCAAATCGTTCTTTTCTCTTTATTTTTACCTTTTTCTCTTTTTGGCACAATCATATTACCACTATTTTTCTTTATCGTACATGCGATCGGACCTGGATATCCAGTTCAAAAATCTTTAGGTGGTATTGTATGGTTTGTTGTTTCAGCTATATTTTATGCACCCTTTCCACCGTTGTGGAAACTATTAATGTTAGCCTTGCATCTTATGATTACATTTTGGTTAACCGGGGCAAATCGCAAACAACAACTATTACGTTTTGCTTCTATCATTACGATTGGCTTAATGAGTATATTAATTGTTCAAGTATTTCCTTTCATTCGACTTATTTTTGGTTTTATAACGGAAGTAGTCGCATTAGGCGTCGGCTATGCTTTAATGCCATTAATTAAAGCAGCGGAATTAAAAGATACTGAAGATGTTTGGGCAAATAAAGGACATCTCTTAAAACCAAAAATTGAAGACGGAAAAAAATTTCCTGATTTTGATCCAATACTCATAAATAGCGCTACAATAATAGTCTGTACAGCTATCGCTATTTACGTCGTTTGGAAAATAGTAAAAAAACGAAAACATTTAAGTTTACCAAATATGCCCGCCTTCGAATCTACTATCATTACTGATAAAGAAGGAATGAGCCAAAATCGTTTTAAACGAAATAAACCGCCGCATAACGAAATTCGGAAGGAAATTTTCAAGCTAGAGAGTAAGTTAACCCCTCCTTTAAATAGAAAACGGGGAGAAACTGTTGAGGCTTGGCTAGAAAGAATAAATGATAAAGAAGATGTAAATATTCAAAGTGATATTATTATAGATGCTTATAATACGGTGCGTTATTCAAATGGTAAAAGCATTGTACTTCTGCATGAATTTAAGGAAGAGGTTCATAAGCTTTATGCCTATCAGAAAAGTTTGAAGAAACGAAAGAAATAACGTAACAAAAAGACTCCTATATTTGAACTGAACCCAAAAAATTAGACAAATATATTAAGCAGCTACTAAGGATTGAACTCTGTATTGCACAGGGGACAATCCTTTTAGTTTTGTTTTAATTCTTTTGTGATTGTAGTAATGAATATAAGT
>NZ_QXCO01000049.1:0-24692 GCF_003458115.1 Bacillus sp. ISO11
TTCTGTATATTTTTGAAATGATTGTCCTTTTCTTGCCATAAAAAAATCCCCTCCAGATAAAACAGTATTGAGTCCATCATATCAGATGGACTCTTTTTTTACTGTCTACCTATAGGGGATAATACCACTTGTGAGAGTAGGGTTCCTCCTTTTTCCTTGCTACCGATAATAGGACGTTATGTTAACTGATCATGTATAGGATATTCATATAGGAATTGTTTCTATCAATGCTGAATTATACAAAGAAGGAGGCATGATAATGAAAAAAGAACAATTAATATTAATTGCTAGTCTTACTCTTTTATTTCCTGTCCTTGAATTTTTCTTCCAGAAATATGATTACTTCAATTTTTACGCACATATAGGTATTATAGCCATTGCTGTATCAACTGTCGTATTCACACTCCATTATATAAAACAAATTTATTGGAAATTATCGATCGTATGAGGAAATTATGAAAGAATAGAATTTAATTGAATATGTTTTCTATTACCCGTTTCAAGCTTTTCCCCATACCTTTTACTGCCCATACTAGTTTAAGGAACACTTTAAAGATAGCATCCCATACGTGTTCATTAATAAAAAATTCGTATACTTTCTTTAACCACTCTTTCGGGGATTTACTCTTACGTTTAAACCTTTGCCAATGCGTTTCTTCACTAGTTTTCATAACTACCCCTTCTTTCTTAATCGAATATGCTTTCTATTAGAAGTTTTAACACCTCGCTATAATGATGAAAAGAACGAGGTTTATCATATCTGGCAATTTAATCACTCCTAATTTTAAATTAAATTCATTATATAACGATTTCTAAATTTTTAGTTAATTACTAGTGAGAATTAAGCAAAATTTAAACAAAAACACCTATGTTAGGCTTTAGTTACAGGTTTTCCCCCTATAAAATCAACTATTTGCGCCACCAACTATGGGGTACGCGAATTACTTTGATATTATCTTTTAACGAACAAAATAACTCCTTTGGAAAAACAAATGAACTGATATTAATCAACTTCCAATATCGAGAATTATGTAAATAAGCTGCCCATATGGACAGCTTATTGTATTTTTTGCTTAACATATTTTTTCTGAAATGCTGGCGGTACTCAATTTAAAAGTTGATATGCCCCCATTCTAGTGGCAAGATATGTTTTATTAGTTCTTCGTTACACCCATGCGTACTTCTTAACTATTTTATTTCATTTTTAATAAAGTGAAACTTTAATCAGTGGGGGTTTTCTTCACCCCCCACTGATTATCAGCCCTCACCAATCGGACTTTAATGACTTAACATTATGCTTATCTTAGGAGCAAGGTATTTTATCGGTGAGTGTATACAAACCATGTAATGCTTGCTGTTAATAATGCTGACGAAATCAAAGCTGTAAGAACACTATATGTTTGCCACATAAGTATTGTTGACCAATCGAAAGCGCAGCACAGTATACCCAGAGCAATCGTAGCGATCAGGAAAATAACTGTTACGGTTATTCTCTTTTTTGTCATTGGCTGTCGCTCATTCGTTCTCCTTCTGCGTAATCCTAAGAGAAATAGCAAAACGGCCAATAGGCAAAAAATAATTGTGATAGACGACAAAATGATATCCAAAAGCTGTGTGCCGCTTATTTCATATGACTGAGTTAGATTGCCTTCTAATATATCTTTAACTTTTAGTACCATGTTTGTATTGGTATTTGTGCCGTTGCTCAGCAAGGAGACGGCTGTTCGTTCATTTGGCAGTATGACTACTTCGGTTCTGAAATTTGGATTGCCCCCAGTGTGTTCTATAATCGTTTGTTCGGCATTTACGGACCAACCTGCCGCATAATACATACCGTTGACAGCCGAAACAGACATATCACCCCTATGTGATTTTTCGATAACCGTGTGAAATATTTCGGGTATGTCCCGCACGATACCCATCTGTATGCCCAGCCAACGAGCCATATCTTTTGTATTAGAAATGATGTAGCCTGCGGGTTTATTCCCAGCATAATCCGGAGCTTTAAATGGAGTTGTCATAAAAAAGGAAGAACGGTAGCCCTGTGCCAACTGTCCAGTAGCTTGAGCATCTTCTTTATAAACATACGTCTGGTGAAGACCTAGCGGCTGAAATACCTGTTCCTTCATAAAGTCTTCATAGCTTTGTCGCGACACAATCTCAATAACCAAACCCAATACGTCATAATTAACGGTTCCATAGTTATACTGTTCACCGGGAGGGAACGCCAATTCAGCATCAACGAGCATTTCCACAGTCTTTTGCAACATATCCGGTGTATTGCCTTGTGGAATATTTTGAAGATGCCTAATATTTGTTAGACCACTGGTATGGTGAAGAAAGTTATTTAGTGTAAGACTTTGCATATCAACAGGTTTCCCTTGATACTTTAATGTAAACCAAGGTAAATATTTTTGGACAGGGTCAGTCATTGAGAGCAGCCCTTGCTCTTCCAATAGCATAATACCCATACCGGTAAAAGCTTTACTGACCGAGGCTAACTCATAGAGTGTATTTTCACTTGCAGACAACCCCTTTTCACGGTCTGCATACCCTGAAGAAAAGTAGAACACTTCATCATCAGCAAGTATTGAGATTGACATTCCCGGCACACCTGATATACGACAGGCATCATCTAGCAACGCTTGTATTGCCGCAGATTGCGAATCTGACAACGCATAACTTTGTGTTGCGAATCCTGAGAATAATATAAATATCGTTAATACAAAAACATTAATCTTTTTCATAAACTCTCCCTTTTGGAAAAATTATAAGAGAATAATATAAATAACCTCCTTTTACAACTACGAAACTAATTTTTAATGTATCTTTCTATTCACCTATATAATATCAAATAATTGCGAATAGTTACACTTGAACGAACAGATGGATGTAATTTGAAACAACTTTAAAGAGCCTTGCTACGTAGAATGTAGTAAGGCTCTTAGCTTTTTAATAATCAAAATTCAATAACTTTATTATCATTATACAACAGCCCCACTAAGCGTATTAACACTTAATGAGGCCACTTTATTCACACTATTAATTATGGAACGTCGGTTTATAGAACGAACGATTATCAAGTGCAAAGACACGCTCTGTGTATTCGCCTGGTTTTGTGCGTCCTAATGCGCGGTCCATCATGTTCATTTTTGCATCTAAGTTATCGATGTAATGCAGAATTTCTGCTTCTTTTACTAATGGTGGTTTTGGGCTACCCCATTCCGCTTTTCCGTGGTGAGAAAGGACGATGTGTTGAAGAATTAATACTTCTTCTGCATCGATTTGCAATTCGTCTGCTGCTTTACCAATTTCGTTCACCATAATAGAAATGTGGCCTAGTAAATTTCCTTCTAACGTATACGTTGTAGAAATTGGGCCAGATAGTTCGATTACTTTACCAAGGTCATGTAAAATAACGCCTGCATATAGTAAGTCTTTATCTAACGATGGGTATAGATTTGAGATAGCTTTTGCTAAATCAAGCATTGATACGACGTGATAAGCTAGTCCAGATACGAACTCGTGATGGTTCTTTGTCGCTGCTGGATAGTCTAAAAATTCGTTTTGATGCTTATTTAATAAATGTCTTGTTAGACGCTGAATGTTCGGGTTTCTCATTTCAAATATGTATTGCGTAATTTTCTCAACCATATCTTCTTTTTTCACTGGTGCTTTTTCTACGAAGTCTGAGATATCTGTTACTTCATTTTCATTCGCAACACGGATTTGTTTCACACGTAATTGAATACGTCCTTTGTAGTTTAAAATATCTCCAGCTATTTTCACGATTGTTTCCGCTACATATTGTTTCTCAACTTCTGGTGATACGTCCCACAATTTCGCTTCAATATCTCCACTTGGATCTTGTAAGATTACTGTTAAAAATGGCTTTCCATTGCTTGCGATACCTTTTGTCGCTGTTTTAATTAACAAGAAAATATCGACTTGTTCACCAACTTCATACTCTGCAATTTTCTTTTTCATTCGAATTCCTCCACCAAATCAGTTACTTTTAGTATAGCACACTACAACTCATTTTCTTTACGCATATGTGTTAATTTTATAATCTGTTTTTCTGGAAAATACGCAAGTAAATGCGCATGACATGTAAAGAATATGACTTGTCTATCCTTTGCAATTTCCTTTATAAGTTCAATCGTTCGATTCGTCCTTACCGCATCAAAATGCACGAAACTATCATCAATAATAAATGGATAATCATGTTCGAATGTTTTCGCGAGTGCAAATCTCAGCGATAAATATAACTGCTCCGCTGTCGCTTGGCTTAGTTCATGACTGTAAAAACGCATACCATCGTTACGTTCAACGATAAACGGTTCTGCCTCTGACGGTGAAAAGATTTTACTATAGCGTCCGCCTGTTAAATAGACGAAATACTCTTCTGATTTTTGTAAAATACGAGGAAGATGAACTTCATGATAATAGTGCTTCGTTTTCGTTAACACTGTCTTTGCGGCCGCATAAGCAGCCCACTTCTTCACTTGTTCACGCACTTGCGCTTTTTTCATTTCCCATTCATGCATTAAATCGCCGTACGTACTACCTTCTTCTAAATTCGCAATTTCCATACGATGTTTCGCAATACGCTCTGTCAGTTCTTTCTCTTTCGTAAGACAGTTTTGGACAGTTGTAATTTCTTGCTTTAATTTTCCTTCATACCCGTCAGCTTCATAATGTTCAGCTAATGATAAACTCGTTAAACGCTGTTCCAACAGATCAATTTGCGGTAATAAACGCCCCACTTGTTTCTCTGCATCCTCACGTTTTTCCGCCAGTTTACCTGCTTCTAAAAACATCTCTTCATCTGTAGACTCTGCAATATGCCATAAACCATCTCGTTCTATTAGTAATTGCTTTAATTGTTCTTGCATAAACTCATATTCTTCTTGCCATTCCGCCAGTTTTTCTTTTAACTGCTTACAAGTTTGGCGCTTCTCTTTCTCATTTTGCATACGGCTTTGTGCCTCGTGTAGCTTACTATACTCCGCACTACCGATAACAGTTTCTAGTTTATGTTCAAATTGCGAAATCATTTCATATAATGAAGATTTTCGCGTACCTTGCTTCTCTAACTCCCGATATAATTGCTGCATTTTTTCAATACGCTCAAACGCCGGCAATATGTGTGCATACGTATAAAATTCAGGAAACATATAGCGCGTTTTATATGCATCGACTTGTTCTCCCGCCTGGAACGTTTCTCTCTCCCATTCCTCATACGATGAAACGACTTTATCATACGCTCGTTCCAACTGCTGTAACTTATAAGACTCGCGCTCAAATAACTTCCGAATCTCTTCATCTTTTTCTAACTCATAGCGTACAGACATCGCTTCTTCACTTTGTCTCCCGCCAGCACTTTGCTGAAGTGTAAGGAGCTCTTCTTGTAATCCACTTGATGGATCTTTATATAAAACAAGGGCGAGAACAATCCCTACAAAAACAATGACACTAATAAATAAGAGCGGTCGATTGTCTATAAATAAGCTTGTGAATAAAATGCCTGTGTTAATAAGGAGTAACAGAAGACAAACTCTTTGCCACTGCTTTTTCTTTTGCTTAGCTGCTCCTGCTTTTTCCTCATACTTGCGCTTCATTCTCTCTGCGCCCATACCGATAAACGCCGCATCTTGGAACGATTTCTCTTTCTCAACTAACACATTTCTCTCTTCATCCACTAACATTTGTTGCTTAATCTGCCTTATGTTTTCTTCTTGTTCTTCTAACTGCTCCTGCGCTACTTTAAAACGATCATCAAGCTGTGCTTTTTGCGTTTCTAATTCGCGCGCCTTTTGCACTGTTTGCGTAATTAACTCTTTCGTTGCCAAACTCATATCAAATGAAAGAACTGTTTCCTTTTCAAAAGTAGCACCAATTTGTTGTTCTAGTTCTGCCAGTTCTTCTTTTATATTCGTAATACTTCCTGTCATATCACGCATTTCTTGGCGTGCATTTTCGTAAGACATATGCTGCATACGAAGTTCTTCTACATAACTTTCTTTTTGTAAAAACTCTTCATCTATTTGAATCGAGGCAATTTCTGATTGCACTGTCTCAATTTTCTTGTGGAGCGAATCAACTTGTAATTGAAGCGGCTCCATCTTCGCCTTAATTGCTTCATAACGCGCCATTCCGTTTACAGGAAACTGCCCGCTCTCGTTCTCTAATACTTTCTCATGCGCACGCTTTTCAATAACGAGTGGCTCAAGCGCTGCTAATATTTCATAATCTTGCTTTCGTTTTTCTGCACTCTCTTTTTCCCCGCGAACAGAAGCAAGATTCTCTTCGCTTTCTTTTAACTGCTCGACCTGTTTTTCATACGTGCCAATTTTCCCTTGCCACTCTTTCATCTTCTCTTCAAGTTTCTTCATCTCTTGCAGTGACACGTTAATTTCTGGTTTACGACCACTCGGCTTAAAGCGCTGGTCCATTTCTTTTTCTAGCTTTTTATCTAACTGCAATAGCGCATCACTTCCGACTGCACTTGCCGAAAATAAATAATTGCCAATATCCGCTTCGCCGAGCTGATGAATGTTTTGAAGGCCATGCATATCAAATGAAAAGACAGATTCAAATAAACTTTCATTCATCCCGCTTAATATATCGTTTAAAATTTCTTCTCCGCCCGTTTTCCCGTCTTCAAAATAAACAGTCACCTCGCCAGCTGCCGTCTTTGGCAACCGTTCAATTTTCAAACGGCCGTACTTCTCTGTTTCCACAGTCATCGCACCGCCATACTTCCCGCCTTCTTTCGGCTCATAACGGCGCTGTCCTCTCGTCGGAAAACCGAATAAAATACTTTTCATAAATGAGCGAATTGTCGATTTCCCCGCTTCATTTTCACCGTATAACACTGTCAGCAAAGAAAGATCCATTTCCACATTTTCTAATTTTCCGTACCCATAAATATGGAGTTTTTCAATTCTCATTTTTTATCCCTCTCTTGCTGGAATAATTGTTCTAAAATAATATTTTCTGCTTCCTTTTGAATCTCTTTCTTCTCTTCTTCTGTAAAAGATTCAATACTATTACGCGCTACAGGAGATGTCCAAATAGTGCGCAATACTCCGTCCATATTAGTGAAAGCTTCTAACTCCTTTAGCACACTACCGACGAAATGATTTTCCGCTTTCAAACGTTCGATTTCCGCAAAAGAAACCGTCTCATTTTTCCACTTCATTGCATATACGAAATCTTTTCGCTCTTCTCCAGATGCTAAAATGTGAAAAATCTCTTCCACACGCTTTTCGTCGCGCAAATAAGGTGAAAGTGGGCCTTGTCCTGTAAATACGACAGTTAATAGCGTACCTTCCTCTTCTCTTCGGCATTCATTCATCGCAGTAGATATGCTTGTCATAAGTTCATCAACAGTTTCAAGTCCATCAATACCAACCTCGATTTCGTCCCATACAACATCTGCCGTATGGAAAAATGAACACTGCGATCCTTTTTTCGTAAGTTCAATAAGGTACGCACCCTTCTCGCCTGTTTCCTTACGATGACGACCTTGTATGTTCCCTGGATAAATAATGTATGGTTCTTCTGATAAAATTTCACGTTTATGTATATGGCCAAGAGCCCAATAATCAAACTGTTTTTCTTTCAACTCACGAATTTGAAACGGTGCATAGCGATTATGCTCTGCATCTCCTTCCACACTTCCGTGAAGCATACCAATATGAAAAGGCGCATCACTCATTTTCGTATACTGCGCTGTCATATTATCCGTTACCGCTTGCTGCAAATAACTAAAACCATAAATAGAAGCTAATAGCTCACCATTTTTATAAAATGATTTCTCTTCTACATAAGGCTCAGTAAATACATGAACATTTTCCGAAAACTCAATTGCTGCCCAGCTTCCCCCTAAATGATCATGGTTACCGTGAATAATAAAAACAGGGATATCGTATTGCGAAAGTCTCTTCATTTGCTCACGCACAAACACTTGCGCCCTCAAACTTCTCGTCTCCGCATCATACAAATCCCCAGCTAGTAATACGAAATCAACGCGCTCTTGAATCGCTTTATCAACAATACGCTCAAATGATTCAAACGTACTTTGCTTCATTCTCTCCCACACAGACTGCGTAACATTCATCTCCATCCCTTTAAACGGACTATCCAAATGCAAATCAGCCGCATGTATAAACTTTACTTGTTTCACAAATAACGATCCTTTCTATCTTTCAAAAGTTTCATTTTATCAAAATTTAAATCGCTGAAAACTAATAATCATCGAGAATAAAAATATTCTCGATGATTAAAGTTTCATTCTATTTTACCACGCAATGTCATATATTTCTTTGCATATTGTAGTATTTTATGTCAAAATAATTATAAGATTCTGATTTTAAATATTGGAGGGAATTTTCATGGGAGTATACGTTCTAACAGTCTTTGAAAAAGATGGTTCAAAAGCATTAGACGAATCATTCGAGGCGGCAACTGAAAAAGAAGCGAAAGCAAAAGGTGAATCTATCTTACAAGAAAAAGGATTGTATGAAAAAACACATCGCTGTACATCTACTGCAGGTAAGCTCGTTTTATTCCAGCGCTAAAAAAAGAAGCGTCATCCGCTTCTTTTTCACTCTACTATATCTTCGTCACACCACGTAAACACCACATCTAGAATACGATTACCGATACGTACGCGTTTATTCCATTTACCTGTTTGGATCTGATGTTGCAATTCTGCTTTCATCTTTTCCGTCCAGTCGTGAATTGTTTCACTACCGTCGTACGGATATACGCTTGGAAACTCTTTCTGCAGTAGATGCAAGCTCTCTGCATCAAAATGAAAATGGAAGAAGTAGTTTGCTGTAAGCGATGGTTCTTGCAATCGTAAAAAATGATTATCAATTTGCTTTCTATTTCGATAGAAAGTAAAGATATTCACTTTACCGCTCGTAATTTGGTCAATTTGAATTTCGTGCTTCTCTATAATCACGTCTTGTCCACCTCGTTGTATACTATCTTTAGTATATATGTCTTTTGCAACAAAGTTAACCATTTTCGCGCGAAATTCATTTCCTTCATTATATTACCTGTACCTCCATATGCAATCAGAATAAATAAAACAAAGTTGAAGGGGAGCGATCACATGTATTTCGGAAGCAAAGGTTGGTATGTAAAAGAACTTAAAAAATTAGGTATCCGTACTTATGAAGGTAAAAAACTAGAATCGTATCGTACGCATGTGTTGTCTAGTTTACTTGAGAGAATGAAGAAGGCTTCGGCTTAATAGAATAGCAAGAAGTAAACCTGAATATTGATAAATGATAAAAAACACCTCCTAAATTCGCATACTAAGTATGCAAATTAAATGGAGGTGTTTTTATCAGTCTCACTTTTTCAGGGGCGCTTCAGTTTTCATAAAATATTTTTTGTTTCCGCTGAAACGGATAAGTTTTAATCTCAGCTGTATCTAAATTTTCATTGAATAAATGAATAGCTATAATTTGTCTACAATCGTAAGTATGGTAATAATATGTTCCAGATTCCATACACATTGCACTCGTATAGATGGTATTATCTAATGTTCCGTCTTCTGTTATTACTGCCCCTTTAGGGACCTCACAATTTGATAAGATATGAAAAATAGCCGATATCCCCTCTTCTTCGTTCTCTATACCTTGAATGTTTTGTTTGCCATATGCTGCCCGCACAAATCTTGATGGCGGGGTAAAATCTCCAGGAAGTCCCATCGATCCTGAACCTTGGCCAAAAGCACTTAATGGTACATCTCCCCACTCCGTTGGCGCAAATGGCTGCGATTTAAGTCCAATATATTGTCTTAAATTTTGTAAATGCCAATTAAACTCCGGACTATTAGTCATCACTCCTAATGGATTGTCATACATTTTTAGTCCATCAGTTGTCGGCTCAAGTACAATACAATCTCCCCATTTATCTGCTAAAATCCAATGTAGCGGTGGGGTAATTCCTAAAACTGGTAATGGTATATCTATAAGGGAAATGTTATCAACAGATTTTTTTAACTCTTCAACAGAATTAAATTGCGTGAGGCTCCAAGCCACAAAATCAAATGGCGCTAAATTCGTTTTATGGTTATCTATACTGTTACTATAAGTAGCGAATCCCGGGAAATAGAGAGTGGCACACGTCATACCAGCTTCATTTACTCCGTCCGCCATAATGACCCTTCCTTCATGATTAATTCCCATTCCGACAACAGCCTTTTTCGCTCGGATAGTTTCACCAGTTATATTGTTCCACTGATAACGCCGAGGAATGATTATTACTTCCTGATTCATATCTAATGTGAAATCCATTGTTCTCGCAAAAAGATGTTGGAAATTTTTAGTTTGTAACGTCAAACTAGTACACATGAAGAAATCCCCCCATTTTATAGTTATATGCATATTTTATAAAATTCTGATAAATACGTAAATTAAAAACCCTATTTATCACTAACAAAGTAACCACCCAAACTAAAAATGCTATAATAAACCCAATCAAACTAAGGGGTAAATTACTTTGCTTGGAACATGCATTCAATTTCATAAGTTTGGCAATCCAAAAGACGTATTACAAGTTGAATATAAAAATATAGAACCACTGAAAGATAATGAAGTTTTCGTCCGTATGCTAGTTAGACCGATTAATCCATCTGACTTAATTCCCATCACAGGAGCGTACGCTCATAGAATTCCTTTACCTAACATACCTGGCTATGAAGGTGTTGGTATTGTAGAAAATGTTGGCGCTTTTGTTTCTCGAGAGCTTATCGGTAAACGAGTGTTACCTTTACGCGGGGAAGGTACTTGGCAAGAATATGTGAAGACATCAGCTGATTTTGTAGTCCCTATTCCTGATTCCATTGATGATTTCACAGCGGCACAAATGTATATTAATCCCCTTACGGCGTGGGTTACTTGTACAGAAACGTTAAACTTACAGCGTAATGACGTTTTATTAGTGAATGCTTGTGGGTCCGCTATTGGACATCTATTTGCGCAGTTATCCCAAATTTTAAATTTCCGATTAATTGCCGTTACAAGAAATAATAAGCATACAGAAGAATTACTGCGCCTTGGTGCTGCATATGTAATTGATACTTCCACTGCTCCGCTTTATGAAACCGTTATGGAATTAACAAACGGGATTGGTGCGGATGCTGCGATTGATTCTATCGGAGGACCGGATGGAAATGAATTAGCTTTCTCCTTACGTCCAAACGGGCATTTTTTAACGATCGGTCTTCTATCAGGAATACAAGTGAACTGGGCCGAGATTGTCACGAAAGCAAAAGTACACGCAAACATATTTCATTTACGACATTGGAATGATGAAGTGTCACCATATAAATGGCAAGAAACGTTTCGTCACTTAATTCGTTTAGTAGAAAATGAGCAATTACGTTTTATGAAAGTCCATTCTACGTATGAATTAGCGGATGTGAAAGCGGCAGTTGATGTTGTACAGTCCGCTGAGAAAACGAAAGGGTAACTAACTGTTACGATTTATTTAACCAATTATAACGAAAGTTAATTAAATATATCAGTAAGCCCTGCTAGTCAAGTGATTGGCTAGTAGTGAGGGTTAACTGCGGGCAATCCCTAAAGCTGATTGAACTACAACGTGGCTAGAAATAGTGAGCGTGAATGTCGCGAAAGCAGAAAAAATCAATCAGATCGTGCAAGGTTAAATCCTAAACACTAGAACAATGGGTCTTCCGCCTCGAATCATCTAAGTCAAAATGGATAAGATGAACGTTCAACGACTATCTCGTATAACTGACGAGAGTACATCACAAGCCTATGGTGGTGGAAAAATCCTCTATCTCTAAGTAGATAAACATATAGTCTGCGCTCATGTGAAAACATGAGAAGTTCATAAGAGAACTAGCTAAGGAATTGCGCCCTTAGTTGAACAAGATAAATTTTATTGAATCTATCAAACTTTATTGATTTTATCGAACGTACGTGCTATGTTTGGTTCGATGAGGTGAGAATAATAATGAAATTTTCACGAGTTAGTCAAGTATCGGAATTAACAGGTTTTCATCCGAGTGGTCTCAGGAGAATGCTGGTGGAACACGCTACGATTCAGAAGAACAAATCTTTCATTAAAGGAGTTACATTCTGATGATATTGGCGAAGAAAGTTAGACTGATTCCAACGCCTGAACAAGAAAAAGTGCTTAGAAACCATGCTGGTGCTGCAAGATTTGCTTATAACTATTGTAAAAGAATAAGTGATAGATATTATAAGCTATTTGGAAAATCTGTTTCACAGTTAGCTTTACAGAAACGATTTACAAAGATCAAGAAGCGAAAGAAATATGAGTGGTTAAAAGACATTAATGCACAAGTTCCTAAACAGGCTTCAAGAGATTTTGATGCGGCGAGAAAAAATTCGTTCAAAAAGTACAAAAATGGTTCTCACACTTCTTATAAATCCAAAAAAGATGTAATCCAAGGATTTTATGCTAATTATGAAAGACTGATTATAGGAAAGAAAGTAGTTCACATTCAGTCTATTGGAGAAGTGAAAACAAGCCAACAACTACCAAGAAATAAAAAACCATCCAATCCAAGAGTTACCTTTGATGGTCGTCACTGGTGAATTAGTGTAGGGTTCCAAGAAGACTTTGAATTACAAGAACTAACGAATGAGTCGATTGGTGTGGATGTTGGTTTAAAAGAGCTTTTTGTAGCTTCTAATGGTATGAAAGAACGAAATATAAACAAAGATGCCAAGGTTAAAAAACTTTTGAAAAGGAAAAAGTCAGCACAAAGAGATATGTCTAGGAGATTTAAAAAAGTTGTGAAAATTCAATCTGCTGGATATGAAAAAGCGAAAGCTGAGCACCTGCGGTTATCTAGGAAAATTATGAATATCCGAAATAACCATATCCATCAAGCAACAGCTAAATTGGTGAAAACCAAACCAATGAGGATTGTTGTGGAAGACTTATCTATTTCAAACCTGTTTAAAAACAAAAAACTATCGAGAGCATTTTCATTTCAAAAATTAAACTTCTTCTTTCAATGTTTATCATACAAGTGCGAGAAGTATGGCATTGCGTATGTAAAAGCTGATAAATGGTTCGCTTCAAGCAAGATTTGTTCATGTTGCGGCGTAAAATACGACCATTCAGTTCAACCAGAAGGACAGTGGAGTTTAAAAATACGTGAGTGGTGTTGTGTTTCATGTAATAGCCATCACGATAGGGATGTAAATGCTGCGATAAATTTATCAAGATGGGTAAAATAAATGCTTGATAATAGGAGGTAACGATACTGCCTCGTGTGGAGTGTTATACCCCTCGTCCCTTTGGGGCTGCGAGAACACTTTGAAGCACTAACTTGTGTAAATTTGATTGAATTGTATAGATTTAGTTAAGTTTATCGTATCGGAAAGTGTTTTTGACGAGTTATTAAATGCAAAAGAAGAAGTCTTTTGCATTTACCTTTTAAATAGACTAGATAGTACGTTTAGCAGTCTATAATTGTAATTTTTTGGTGCAATTATATTGAAAGGTAAAAGGAGCTTCTAACATGTGGCTAATTTCGGCTATTTGGCCTGTTATACTAGTCGGCGGAATTGTAGTATTTGTAATAAAAAGATTGGAACATAAATATAAGCACGGCAAATTGGGTAAGAAAAAATCAAATGAGGCTCAAATTTTATTAGACAGTTTCATACCGATAGGAATGCTTGTCGGCTGTATAGTCGGTTTGATTTTCGGCATGTTTTTCCCGGATTATTCACTTCTTGCAGTGAGTTTAGGATCCGGAATTGGCTATTTATTTGGTTATTTCGCCTATGAAATTTATAGCAAGCCAAGAAACAACTTCTCATAATCCAAAAAGAATAAACGGGACAGTACATAGTAGTCATCAAAATATGTACTGTCCTTTATTTTTGCATCAACGTTATCACCTTACCTTTCGCCTACTATACACCTTTTTTATTGATTTTCCTCTCCTCCACCTTTTGCATATCCGCTTTTTTATTTTCATTGGATCTATATCCAAGGTAAAGTAGCGCACATGTAATAATAGAACCTACAATGTATCCTAAAAAACATCCTAACCAAAACATAAAAATTGCCCCCAATCCATTATAAATTTTATGTAGTAGACATCTGTAAAACGTTCTCAGTACCTCCGTTTTTTATTACAGATTGGAAAATTCCCTTAACCATTCCATCCATGAACATTCTGTCTTCTCTATTTTGATTATTATCTATAAAGTTATTTATACCACTAATTCTTCCATCATCTCAAATAACAACTTTATTATTTATTATAAAGTTTGCACTCACACTACATATATGTAGCATCACTGTCTCTTTTTCATTTTACCCTTGCAACTGGAGTTTACTTCTACAACTTAAAAACAAAAAACCCCCTCAAAGCATAAACTTCAAGGGGTGAGCCTGTTTTTTATTTACTTATATACGTACAGCTGTACCACTTACAGCAACCATTAACATTCCATCACGAACAACTTCGTAATCTACGTCAACACCAACGACAGCGTTCGCACCTTTTTGTTTTGCAAGTTCTTTCATTTCGTCCATCGCAATATCACGAGCTTCTTTTAGCTTACTTTCATAAGAACCAGCACGACCACCGACAACATCACGAACAGAAGCGAATAAATCGCGGACAATATTTGCACCCATAATAGCTTCACCATTTACAATATCGATATACTCAATAATTTCTTTACCTTGAATTCCAGACGTTGTTGTTACAATCATGACTGACACTCTCCTATAAATTATAATTTTTGATTAGCTTTCTTATGTCTTTATTATGACATGGAAAAAGTAACTAATCTATTGAATTACCTTACAGGAGTGTGACAATTTTGTAATAATAAAACGCGCTTTATGTTTCATTTAAATAAAGCGCTTTAATATTGGGATACATAAATGAGTCTCTATTTTCTTTCCAATCCTTTTCTACTTCTTTAAAAGTTGGTCGCCCTAATTCTTTATTATTTTCATGTTTACTAAACCATTTTTTTACATACTGATCTCCATTTTTACTTTGAACTGTGCAAAGGAAACTATTACTACTATCCTTTAATATTTTTACAATCACGAATAGACACCTCTTCCCTTCTCAATATCATAATAGGACTTGATCTTTTACTATAAGCCCTTCCTCTCTTATAGTCATACGACTCCTCGGCCGCGCCAAAGTTGTAAGATCAAAAACGATATTCACTATGTTTAATATGTGACGTACATATTATTTAAAGAAATCAGAGTTATAAGCATTATGCTTATCAAATATTTTATAGATTTCTAACTTATCATCTAATTTTGCATCTACTAAAATTAATATATTTCCATCGTAAATATATTCTTCATACTTTTTAGCATGGTCTTCAGGGATTCCTAAGCCGATAAATGCTCCTATTAAACTTCCAGCTCCTCCGCCAATACCGGCTCCTCCAATAGCTGCTGCGATTGGTCCTGCTGCTACAATTGGACCCATTCCAGAAACGGCAAGTATACCAAGACCTGTTAATAAACCACCGAGTCCGCCTGCTACTCCTCCAGCTACAAGCCCTGTCGCTGAAAAGATATCTGCTTTATGTGCAGTTTCGCTATTCACTTTTTCACCGGATTTTTCTTCTAGATGTTCAATTTCCTTTTGATCTTTCGCAATAGCTGAAATGTTATCTGCTGAATATCCTTTATCATTTAATTCATTAATAACGAGTGCCGCATCATCAATTGTTCTAAAAACACCTACTATTTTTCTATCTACATTCATAACTATTAACCTCCTAAAGTTTTATATAATGTATTTTTATTTTTCTTCATTTCTGTATACACTAATTTTCTTATTAACATAACCATTTACGAAAAAAGCGAATAGTAAAAGCACTACAAGTGAACTACTTAACAAGTAAATTAAATCAAATGTAATATCAATCATCATTTCATTCATGTATACCAGACTCCTTTTTATTTAAAGTAAAAGTATATTTTGATAGACTACTCTACTAAACATAGACATCTTACAATTCATCTTCAGTCAATCTCTTTGTAGTATATGTATACCCTTCCTAACCTTTTCTAAACGTAAAAAACTATAATTATATTTTTTCTTATTTATATGTTTAACATTTTTTAAAACGGGTATGTTTATATTGTTATGCTTACTATATGGAAAGGAATATTACGATGAACGCCATTCACTCTACTACTATTTCTTATAATGAAATACCTACAATAACTCAGATTCATCATTTTTATGCTTTAATGACAACATTTCAAACGAATGTATTTATAGGTAAACACGGAGCACTTACTTCTATTAAAAACTTAAGCACTCTAGTATCCTTTTTCCTTACTGTAAAAAAGAGAGAGCTTGTATTATTTATCTTTGAAGGAATAGATGCAAAAAGAGCTTTAAGAACACTCTTTCCTTCTTAAAAGTTTTGTTATCCCCTGTTCCCTCGATTGTTACTTTTCATATATAGTTTTATATTTCAAAATGATTTCCTCTATGAAAAACGCCCCCCTAATATAATAGGGGGATTTCTAGTTTGGCCTTATGAAAACTGATATAATATATATTACGTTTTCATTCTTTACGATTGAAAACTTTTAATAATCTTGAAGGTAGGAATTTTTGATGAAATCAAAAGCAAAATTTAGTATTCGTTACAAAATTATGGCTGGTTATTTAGTTATCATTTTGTTCTTACTTATTTCTTTCATTATGTTGAACAATGAGATTTCTAATTTACAAAAATCTCGTAATTTTATTATTGAGCACGATTTTAAAGTTCTCAATTTAACAAATCAAGTGGAGAAAGATTTACTAACAATTGAAAATAAAGCGAAAGGGTTTATCATTTCTAATAATCCAAATTACGTACAATCTCTTAATTCTGCGGAAAAGGATTACGAAAAGCATTATCAAGATCTTTTCTCATTATTAGAGGATAACCCATCTCAGCAAGAAAAATTAAAACAGATTAACGAAAATATTATTAGTTGGATAAATAAAGAGATTCACCCGTTAATTGCAAATCATAATAGTAATAATGTACAAACAATCGACACGACTCAAATTCAGTCCTTACAGTCACAGGTAACTAACTTCCGTAGCACTGAGGAGCAATTAACGAAAAAAAGAGCAGCACAATTAGATACTGAAAATAATAAATTAGAGATTTGGTTATACAGTTTATTGTTCTTACTTTCTTGCATTTCCATTATTGTTTCCCTTTATATTTCTAATTCCATTACAAAAACGATTAAAAATGTAATTCAAGCTATTAAATCCATTTCTTCTAAAGAAAAAATCACGGAAAGAATTCATGTAAACACACGTGATGAAATAAAAGATCTTGCTCATACAACGAATCACTTACTAGACGAAATATCGAAAAGAGAATGGTTACAAACTGAGCTTGCAGAATTAATTTTAATGTATCAAGGTGTATCTTCTATTGAGATGTTAGGTAACAAAATTCTTAGTGGAGTGATACAAAAAACGCAAACTTCTTGCGGTGCATTTTATGTACGTGAAGAAATTGAAGACACTGTCTATTATGTGAAAAAAGCTTCTTTCGCCGATCAAGGTGCTGATATTGGGAAACAATCGATTCAAATGGGTGAAGGTTTCATTGGACAGTCTGCCTTAGAAAAGAAAAGTTTTATTCTCAGAGACATACCCGAAGAGTTTCGTTATGTCACTAGTGGAGTATTAGAAATACGCCCTAAAAATCTATTAATCATCCCTATCTTATTTGAGGATGAAGTGATCGCAGTAATGGAGTTAGTAAGTGTAACTGAGATTTCAGATTTACATCAAGATTTAATTCAACAAACCGTTGATAATCTAGGTTTAACAATCCATAGCATTATGGGACGTATGCGAATTCAAACTCTTTTACATGAATCACAAGCAATGACAGAAGAGTTACAAGTTCAATCAGAAGAATTGCAAACGCAAGCAGAAGAACTACAAATGCAAGCAGAAGAATTAAGAACAACGAATGAACAATTAGAGTCTAGAACGGAAGAGGCGGAGCAGAAGACAGCTGACTTACAAATTACTAAATCAGAATTAGAAGAAAAAGCAAACGAGTTGTTACGCAGCTCAAAATACAAATCTGAGTTCCTAGCAAATATGTCACATGAATTACGCACACCGTTAAATAGTATTTTACTATTATCTGAAATGTTAAGAGAAAATCATGATAACAATTTATCCGACGATGAGATTGAATTAGCAACTGTCATTCATTCATCAGGGAAAGACTTACTTACTTTAATTAATGACATACTCGATTTATCTAAAGTAGAAGCAGGCAAACTAGACATCATTTTTGAAGCAACGAACATAAGTGACATGGCAGCCAATATGCATCAAAACTTTTTACATATAGCTGCACAAAAAAATGTCGAATTTACTATTGAAGACAGTAATACGATTCCTGATCTGTTTTATACAGATGCAAAACGGATTGAGCAAATTATTAAAAACTTATTATCCAATGCATTTAAATTTACAGAAAAAGGATCCGTTTCTTTACATTTCGATTCGATAGAAACAAGTAATTTAAGTCATGATATGCAGTCTATAAGTAAAGATTGGATTACAATTTCAGTAAAAGATACTGGTATTGGTATCGCTAAAGAACAGCATCAACTTATTTTCGAAGCCTTTCAACAGGCAGATGGCGCAACGATTCGGAAGTATGGTGGTACAGGATTAGGTTTATCTATTTGTAAAGAGTTTGCTAGATTGTTAGGTGGTTGGATTACGTTAGAGAGTAATGTAGGAGAAGGTAGTACTTTCACGGTATATATTCCTAACCTTCCAAATGGATTACCAGATATACAGTTATCCAATTTAGAAGTCGCAGCAACGATAGAAGATGTTATTCCTGCTGAAGTTGTGGAAGAAACTATTGTTACTACCGAAACAAATAACGTCTTCCAAGAGAAAACAATTTTAATTGTCGATGATGATCATCGAAATATATTTGCGTTACAAAATGCATTAAAAAAACAAAATGCCAACATTATTACTGCCCAAAACGGCTTAGAGTGTTTAGAAATACTAAAAAGTAATACAAATATTGACCTTATTTTAATGGATATTATGATGCCTAATATGGACGGTTATGAAACGATGGAAAATATCCGAATGAACTTAGGGTTAAATGAAATACCTATTATCGCATTAACTGCTAAAGCAATGCCAAATGATAAGGAAAAATGTTTATCTGCTGGCGCTTCAGATTATATAAGTAAACCATTAAATCTACATCAACTCTATTCGGTAATGAGTGTATGGTTAATAAAATAAGTGAGGTTTAGTTGGAGTGGAAAATAAGTATTATAATTTTGATCCATCAGTAGATACGGATGAGCGCACGAATTTAGAAATTGAATTACTATTAGAAGCGGTATTTAAACTATCAGGATTTGATTTTCGCCAATATGCTCGCACATCTATTTATAGAAGAATTTGTAATAGAATGCAGCTCTCTAATATCCCTACCATTTCAAAATTACTTGAAAAAGTAATTCACGAGGAAGGGGTTTTAGAACAGTTATTAAATGATTTCTCGATTAATGTAACTGAGATGTTCCGTAACCCTGCCTTTTTTAAAGCGCTTAGAGAGCATGTAATTCCTGAATTAAAAAAGCAACCTGAAATTAGAATTTGGCACGCTGGATGCGCAACTGGTGAAGAAGTATTATCAATGTCCATCTTACTTCACGAAGAAGGATTAAGTGAAAAGTCGGTTATTTACGCAACAGATATGAATACAAATGTGTTAGAAAAAGCAAAACAAGCTATCCTCCCGTTAAATAAAATGCAAACTTATACGAAAAACTATTTACAAGCTGGTGGTACACAAGCATTTTCTAACTATTATTCAACAGATAATCGTTTTGCTTATTTTAATCCATCACTTTTACAAAACATTATTTTTGCACAGCATAATTTAGTAACCGATCAATCTTTTAACGAATTTCATATTATACTTTGTCGTAACGTTTTAATTTACTTTACAAGTAAACTTCAAAATCAAGTGCAGCAACTATTTTATGAAAGCTTAGGTCACAATGGATTTCTATGTTTAGGAAATAAAGAAACTCTTCGTTTTTCAAATATAATGCCGCATTATACCCAATTTAATCCTAGCGAACAAATTTATCAAAAAATACAATAAAAAGCGTATGAAATCCTCTGTTTGGATTTCATACGCTTTTTATTTCGCATTCGTTTGTATCATAATTAGACACATATCATCTGATTGCGCTTTCTTTTGTTCTTCCTTGTAAAACCCTTCTATCTCGCCTTCTAAATCTCCCCATTTTCTTTCTGTAAAAGTACGTAATTTCTCTTCAGCCTCAAATTCATCATTTGCAATTGCTTCAAGAACACCATCTGTAAACAATACGATTTGAGCGTTCTTCTCAAAAGGTATAACTGTCTTTTCAACTTTTATTTCATCAAAAAACCCTACCGCACAACTCCCGCGATTTAGTTCAACCATATTTGTTTCATCAACTAAAACGTATCCAGAAGGATGCCCTGCATTTACATATTCAATCGTTCTCTTTTCTGTATCTACTACTAAATATATCGCTGTAAAATAATATGGAATATCGTCATTCTCATTATGTAAAAGAGTCATATATTTATTTAAGTCTTTAATGACAAGTTCTGGATCGATTAAAGATTTAATCGTTTCACGTAATACAGACGAAATAAACATACAAACTAATGAAGCAGATATACCATGTCCCATCACGTCTAATAATATAATACCGTAGCGGTTTTCATCGATTTTATACCAATAATACATATCTCCAGCTAATTTAAATGAAGGTAAGTAACTTGCTTCAATTTTTATATAATCTTCTCTTAATGGGCTACTTAATAAGTTTCTTTGTACTTGCGTAGCTAAATCTAGTTCATTCCGAAGATTTTCTTCTTGTTCTTTATGCCAATTTAATTCCGATTTCAAGCGTAATGCTACACGCATACGTGCTAATAGTTCAACTTTATTTATCGGTTTCGTAATATAATCCATTGCCCCCATATCAAGAGCTTCGGCCAATTTATTGGCATCCTCTAAAGCTGTAACAAAAATAATAGGAATATCTTTAAACTTCTCCTCTTTTTGTAATCGCCTACAAACTTCAAGTCCATCAATTTCAGGCATCATAATATCTAACAGTATTAAATCAATTTCATTATACCTGGAAGAATCTTCTCCAAATTGAATGTATTCGAAAAGCTCTTGTGCAGAATTCAGCGATACAAGATCCTGATATCCGGCTTGTTTTAAAATTTTTTCAATTACAAAGATGTTAACCGGATTATCATCGACAATTAAAATGGACACAAGTTATTTCCCCTTTTCTTATTTAAAATGTAAATCTATTATCATTTTCTATTTTTCTAGTATTGCATACTCAGTTACAAAATGAAAATTTCCTACTCTAACATAATTTTTATACAGCAAAAGAACAAACCCCCAGAAATGAGAGTTTGTTCTTTCATTCTATAAATTTCCACTATTAATTTAACACCATTGCTTTGTCATTTAAAAGACGATCTAATTCTTCCATATGATTTGTTTCATCTGCAATCATATCTTCTAGTTTTACAACTAACTCTGTCATATTTAATTTCGCTGCTTGTTCTTTTCTCGTTTCATAACGCTTAATTGTCTCATATTCTGATTGTCTAGCGGATTTTAACATTTCTCTAACATCTTCTACTTGTTTCACTGGTAAAGGGATTGTAGTAGGTGTACCACCTAACGTCTTAATTTTCTCTGCTAAATATAGGGCATGTCCTTGTTCATCACTAATTTCAGATTCAAAGAAAGGTTTTAACACTTGTCTATATATACCAGAAACTGTAGCTGCATTATGGTTATACATAATAATTGCTGAGTATTCTCCTGCTAAATCTTCATTCAATCCTTCTATTAGTTCTTTCACATCGTGTGACATTTTTATATCTCCTCCTATATTTAATAACTACCCCTTTTCTCATGTTTTAAACATAATGATTTTAAATTTTTATGTATCTAAAAATGCTGCTTGCTTCAATTTACTTATCGCTTGTCTTTTAATACGAGAAACGTGCATTTGTGAAATACCTAACCGTTCCCCTGTATCTTTTTGATTTAAATTTTCTCCAAATATATAATGAATAACACTCTTTTCTGTGTCATTTAATACGTTGAAAATATCCTTTAAAACGAGACGCCTTTCTGTCTCTTCATATCCTTGCTCTACTTCACCTACAGATTCAATCCTCGCTACCGAACTGCCATCAGATGAATTTTCAACTACATCATCTAAGGAAGATACGCGATAATTATTTTTCGCATCCATAATTTCTAGCACTTCCTCTTCGGATAGTCCTAAATGATCTGCAATCTCTATAATCTTCGGTGAACGCTGGAAACGATCTGTTAGCTCCTCTATCGCAAGTTTAATCTTCCCGCCTAAATCTTTAATTCGCCTTGGAACGTGAATACCCCAAGTTTTATCACGTAAATATTTCTTTATTTCGCCTACTATTGTAGGTATTGCAAACGGCTCAAAAGCATTCCCTATCGAATAATCATACCTTCTTATTGCACCTAAGAGCCCTAACATTCCTACTTGTATAATATCTTCATGCATCGGCCCACCTTTTGAATAGCGATATGCAATGGAGTATACAAGATTTTTATAGTGATTAACCAATCTTTCCTGTGCTTCATCACATTGGTTTTGTTGGAAGTCTGCAATTAGTTTAATAACGTCTTCTTTAGTAAGATTTGTAGGTTGAGATTGGATTTCCATCATTCTCCACCTGCTCTCTTTGTATATATTTTGTCATTAAAACTGTCATGCCCTCATCATGCATAATTTGTATATCATCCATTAACGTATTGATTAAATATAAACCTAAACCATTTTCTGGCAAATGCTCTACTGGTTTATTAATATCATACGGACCAACTTTACTTTTTAAGCTATTAAAATCAAAGCTAACTCCATTATCCGCAGCCATAATTTCTAATCGATCTTCATATAAGCCAAAGACAATTGTAATTTCTCCAACGTCTTCTTTATATGCATGTTGTACAATGTTTGTACATGCTTCACTAATAGCAATTTTCATATCTTCTATATCGTCATAAGCAAAGCCCATTCGATTCGCAACACCAGCCATTGTTAAACGAATAATAGCCACATATTCTGCTTTTGCAGGAATTTTCATTTCTATCTTTTCAAATCTCTCCATCATCCCTAGTCACCTTCTTTCTACTTTTTCAAAATCGGAATTCAAATTTAATATTTCTGTTAGCCCTGTAATATCAAATAATCTTTTTAGCCTTTTAGACACACCGATAAACTCTAGTTTTCCATCATTTTTCTTAACTGCTTTTAATAGAGCTATAAAAACGCCTAAACCAGTACTATCCATATAATCTACGTTATGAAAATCTACTACAATATGAACCTCTTTTTCGCTTGCAATAGGCATAATCTTATTTTTCAAATCTGATGCCGTATAAGCATCAATTTCACCATTAAGTTGTACTGTATAACCTACATCATTTTGCAAAATATTTATTGCCAAATTCATCATTTCCGCCCCCTTATCTCAAACTCTTACTATTTAATTACCCATAAAAATTAATTTTAAACATATTTTTTTATTTTCATTATAAATAAATTTTCTACACCTTTCTCGGCTTAACACTTAAATCGTACTAATAAATGTTTAAAACTTATAATTTTGTGTATGTATAATGTATAAACATTATTTTTAGGGGGATCTATCTATGGAAGAGCACAACTTTAAAAAGGGAGATTTTGTTCAATTTTCTTATCGACACGATCATGCTACAAAATTAATTGGTTCCATTATTAACATACTAACGAATACAATTGTAGTTGATATAGGTAATAGCGAGGACTTATCTCATATAGAGCCAAGGCAAGTCGTAAAAATAAATAATTGTGAAAAAGTAACGATGGTTTAATACATAATGAACACTCCCCCACTTAGCAAAGCTTGAAGTGGGGGTTTCTAACGTTTCGACCTAACGGACGATTAACGTCAGGGGAGTTAACACATTAGCGAGCTGTTTCACGCTTAACCCCTCTATCCCATTTGTCCATGCATTTGGGATTACTTTTCGTAAAATGTTAGCCGCAGCATTTACATCTGCATTAATTAAAGTTTTATTTGCTGAACGATATATGCCGCGCTTTATTCGTTTTCCTGAAAAAGTTGTATTTTGGTCATTTTCTCCATACGTTGGAATGAAGTCGTTATCCAGAAAACTTGCTTTCGATGTATATGATTCTTCAGTTACAACAACTTGAATGCCTACAGCATTTGCTTTGTATGTAATCATTTGAATCAGTAAACTATGTGGGATATGACAAAACGATTGGTTATTTCTTTTTCCCATATTCATTTTTTGTTTCCAGCTTTTGTTTTGACCAATAACGATTTTACAAACTTCTTCTTCTTGAGCTAGTTTTACAATACGGTGACTAACTTTATGGAAGACGTCTTTTATTTTCAAGTAACGTTTTTGATGAAGTTTTTCTATCCTTTTAGAAGTAAAAGGTCCTTCATTCGTTTGTTTTCCATTTCTAAGAATGCTTGTAAAATG